>CALFGG010000095.1 GCA_937958235.1 uncultured Candidatus Saccharibacteria bacterium | reverse complement strand
GGGTGGGAGATATGCTGGAGACTTCTCTGACTTCCATGGAATTGCCAGGAATTGAGATCGGGGCGCGGGCAGCAGATCAGCTGATTGATCTGATCGAGAGGGATGAGAAGAAGAAGACAAGTGTGAAAGAACTTCGCTTTGAGGCGAAGTTGGTGGATAGGGAGTCGACGGCAATATCTTAAAGATGCGCTAATAGTATTCCATCGAGAACGATTGAAGAAAAGCAAAACGGCAGTTTGTCTTGAAAACGAGGATATTTTAGGCAAACTGAAAAATGAATCTCTGCTTGGCAGGAAAAGCATTTTATACCGCGAAGCGACTTTGATAACAGCGCTTTTACGTATGTGTTTGCGCCATTTTACTCTTGTTTTGCAATGAACTCGGCGGGACTTATTCCTGTGTATTGTTTGAAGAGAGAGCTGAAATACTGGGGGTTATTTCCTAAGCCAATCTCCTGAGCAACTTCGTAAATCTTTTTTTGAGGATCATTCCTTAGAATATTTTTGGCGGAGTTAATACGAAGGTTATTTAGGTAATTGGAGTATTTTGTACCGGTTTGTATAACAAATTGCCTGCTGACATAGTCAGGATTCATGAAAAGAATTTTTGCAGAGATCGATTTTAGGGTCAGAGACGGATCAGACAGGTGCTCCATGGTGTATGTTAATATTTTGTCGATGTAGTTACTATGCTTTTTCTCTCTTTTCTCAGCAAAGGAGAGGAAAGCAGATTTATTAGAGTCAAAAATCTGATAGAGATGATTGCAATCATCTTCTTGAGAGATAAGGTTGGTCAATTCTTGGATCTTTAAGGTGTTCAGACTGACAGATTGGGAGAGGAGATCAATTAGCAAAACACGCAATAAAGTGACTTTGGAAACATTGCGCAGTTCTTCTATGAGTTGATGTTGAAGCTTTTGCAGAATTGCTTGCTCGTTCTCCAGTTTGATTTTCTGGCAGATATTATGTATGTGCTCTATGAGTTCGTCGTACTTACAAATATTAAAAAAATGGTGGTTATAATAGAAAAAAATTTCTGCATACCGCTTAACTTTACGCAATAATAAATCTATTAGATCTTGGAAAAGCAAATTATCCTCAAGCTCATATTCCACGCTTTGAAAACGGTCACATTCGTTTAACTGAGTGCTGATTTTTATCAAATCTGTTTTTCCAATATAATTGTGATTCGAACAAATAATGAGCATAGTATTCCTTACATAGAGAAAGAAGGGCTGAACTTCATATGCAAAAGAGCCCGATTTTTG
>CALFGG010000094.1 GCA_937958235.1 uncultured Candidatus Saccharibacteria bacterium | reverse complement strand
CGTCGGGCTCATAACCCGAAGGTCGTTGGTTCAAATCCAGCCCCCGCGACCATAAATACATATCCTGACCTGCGGAAACGGGTCAGGGTTTTTTATTGACCACCAACTCAACCGTTATTAAACCGCCAAATTGTTTTCGAGGTAAGTCGAAAACCTGCGGAAAAGTCGACCTTGGTACCGCTGCATCGAGACCTTCGGTTTTCCACAACCGCCATAGCGACACCGAATATGTCTTTTAATCTCTGTTTGTATAAATAATCTCAGGACCCCACGGAAAAAGCGCAGTTCGCAACGGTAATGACGGTTAATGTGACACCTCCGACCGTCATAGTCATCGCCCCGCCGGAGGGCGGCAAACGCTGTTTTGGGTTCCTCTGGTACACAAAATATGCTGCTTGCTTTTCTTGCATATCTTCGTGCCCATGGTATTGCCAAACAAGGAGTATCACACGACAATATTTCGTGCTGTACATAGATAATAGAAACATCTAAAATCGTGCTTATTCATGTTAATTCGTGTTTATTTCTATTTTGGAGTTCAATCCATGGATGAATCTTGGATGACCATGAAGGATATTGCCTCTCATCTTGAGGTAACGCCTGAAACCATCCGAAACTGGATAAATGGCAAGGGCTTTCCGGCGCATAAGGTTGGGAGACAATGGCGCTTTAAAATGAGTGAGGTTGACGAATGGATTGAGTCGAACGGGACCACTTCGCATAGAAGAAAATCGACCGTATCAAATCTTGAGAAGCATAAGCCCATTTTAATTAATGGCGATTGTCTCCAAGCTATGCAAGCCATGGATGGCGCAAGTGTTGACCTTATCCTGACCGACCCTCCATACAATCTTGGCCTTTTCATGAAGGATAGGGCAACAAATTTAAAGGCTATGCGCGATAACTATTTTGGAGCAGCTGGTTGGGACAACTATGGTTACGATGAATGGAACAGCTCGATGGACTCGTTTTTCAAGGAGTCTGCTCGGCTAATGAAGAAAGGCGGCTCCATGATTGTCTTCATGGCCGTCATCAAGGTTGAGTCCATTATTGAGCTTGCCGAGAAACATGGATTTTACTATAAGACAACAGGCACCTGGCATAAGACCAACCCAATGCCCAGGAACATGAACCTTCATTTTGTCAATTCGACCGAGTCATGGATTTATTTCACCTACGGGGCGCGGGTGGGTACTTTTAATAATGGCGGTAAAGCACTTCACGATTTCCGAGAGACCTCTGTCACGCCAAAGAGCGAACGTATTTATGGTAAGCATCCGACTCAGAAACCACTCGCTCTAATGGATTTCTTTGTGGAGACGCTCTCAAATCCTGGCGATCTCATACTGGATCCATTCATGGGCAGCGGAACATCTGGTGTTTCGGCAGTCAGAAACGGGAGATGTTTCACTGGCGTGGAGCTAGATGAGGGGTATTACGAGATTGCGATGAAGAGAATGCAGGACGAGTTATGACAAAACCGACTGTTATCGACTTGTTCGCCGGAGTCGGTGGGCTATCGCTCGGCTTTGAGCTTGCGGGTTTCGATATCACTATTGCAAATGAGTATGATTCAAATATTGCTGCGGCATATTCCAAAAACAGGCCAGGCGCCAAGATGGTGGTCGCCGACATTAGGAGTTTGCCCATCGAGGAGACTTTTGCCGACTATACTGGGAAAACAACAGTGGTTATAGGGGGGCCTCCTTGTCAGGGATTTTCCCAGAAGGGACAGCGAAAGAGCATCAATGATCCGAGAAACTTTCTATTTCTCAAGTACTACGACGTGGTGAAGTTTGTAAAGCCAAAATATTTCGTTATCGAGAACGTTCCCAATCTGCTTACTACAGAACAAGGCTACTTCAAGAAGGAAATCGTCGAATTATTTAGCGAGCTCAACTACACTGTTAACTGTGGTGTTCTCTGCGCTGCAGATTATGGGGTCCCACAGGACAGGCGCCGTACCTGTATTATCGGGAAGTTTGGAAGTGATGTGCCTGTCGATTTGCCGCAGCCCAATGGCTGCCATACGACCGTCTGGGATGCTATAAGCGATCTTGCCTACCTTGAGTCTGGCGAGGGCGAAGAGGTTTCCGCGTATCGTTTTGCTGCGCAAAGTAACTACCAACGCATGCTTCGCTCTGGCTCAAAGGAACTTTACAATCATGTAGCTACTTCTCACTCCCAGGTAACGCTTGAGCGGCTGAGTATGATACCGCCTGAGCGCGGCAAGGAGATGCTGCCCACCGAGCATCTTACGAAGTCGATTTATAGTGGCACCTGGTGTCGCATGAAGAAGGATGGCGTGGCGAGAACGATAACCACGCGATACGATACGCCGTCATCAGGCGAGTTCACGCATCCGTACCTTAACCGTGCAATCACTACTCGTGAAGCAGCTCGCATACA
>CALFGG010000093.1 GCA_937958235.1 uncultured Candidatus Saccharibacteria bacterium | reverse complement strand
GGAGGTGGGGCGCGGGAGATGAATGAGGGTTGTGTCAACAAAGATGGAGAGACTACTTAGTAAAACAATACTGATGACGTAGGCGGGGCCAACCCCCATGATTGGTAAGTGGGGTTTTGATTTAGCTACGGAGTCTTTTGCCATAATGAACCTTCTTTTGATAGTGGTTTTTCTATTTAAGCTCATTATAACGCCAAAAAATGATATGATGAAGTCATGAAATTATATCTTGTTCGGCACGGAGAAACTAGTTGGAATATTGGGCGAAAGGTGCAGGGCCAGACGGATATTCCGCTGAACGAGACGGGGGTGCGACAAGCCGAGAAGGTGCGGGAAGAGTTAAAGAATGAGGTTTTTGATGTCTGTTACTGTTCCCCACTGATGAGGGCGAGGCGAACGGCGGAAATTGTGGCGGATGACCGGGTCGAAATTATGATTGATGATAATTTAAAAGAGCGGGGTTTTGGGGAGCTGGAAGGGACGGACTCAGCACACTGGGAGATTGACGGATTTAGCCGAGTGTTGAATACGAATGAATTTGGAATTGAGCCAGTACGGGACGTTTTGGCGCGTGCCGGAGAGTTTTTGCGACGAGTGAAGGCGGAAAATTCTGATGAGGCGAAGATCTTGGTGGTGGGGCATGGGACGCTACTAAAGATGCTACATTATAACATTGTCGGATATGATGACGAGACGGACTTTCGCGAGTTCTATATGGAGAATAGCGAGATCGTGGAGTATGATATATAAAGAGTTGATTTGTCATATTTATTAAGAAATTAAGGCTTTTGGAGAGTTAGAATGATTGATGATAACGAGTTAGATAAACTTTTACTTAAATACAAAGAGTCATTCCCTACCAGATTTAAGGAGGATGAAGGTTACAAGTGGCAGGCAGTCGCCTGGTTTCAAAAATATTGGAACTTAGGCGCTGAAGATTTTGGCGAGATGTTTAAGATTGCTACAGAAAAAACTTTCAATCTGCTGGCTTCGAACCATTATTTTCCAAAGGCAATGATTGGTGAATTTATAAAATCTGCTGGTACAGAAGTAGTGCGCGAAATGTTCACTTTTCTTTTTGATGAGACAAAAGACTTGGCCGAACGTATTGCGCACTTTATTGAGACCTCAGATAACAACCTAACAAAATACTTTGGTGATAAATATGCTTCTCATTTTCAGAATCTTAATTCAATCAGTACTTACCTTTGGCTACGCTTCCCCGATAAGTATTATATTTATCGTTATTCCGAATATAAACGTTTGCTGGAGATCTTAAAGAGCACCGCAATTGCAGAAACGGGCAATAATCCAGAAAATTTGCTAAGAGCGTATCAAGTTTATGGAGAAGTCAACACAAGACTACTATCCGATACAGAATGTAAATCACTACTCAATGCTTGCTTAGACGACTCATATTATGCCGATCCAAACTTAAATACAATGACGGTGGATTTTGTCTTCTTTTTGAGAAATTACACAAAGAATTTCGGTGATACAGTGCATACTGATAACGATTGGTGGCCGAGCAAGTCATTATATGATCCAGGTCTAAGTGTGGAAGGTTGGATGAAGATATTAAAAGATCCTGAAATTTTTTCAAATGAAGGCTTGGCTTTGGTTAAACGATTTAAGGATTATGGGGGTTCAGCAACCTGTAAACAGATCTCCGAGAAATATGGTAACACTGCGCAGCATTACAATATAATTTGCACAAAAACTTGTGAGCAAATTATTAAAAAAACTAACGTAAAGAAGATGGTACTTGAAGATGGTACTAGCAATTTATTCCCGATCTTATTCTATGGAAGAGTCGCTGAAAAAGGTGAGTCTGGGTCTTACAAATGGAAGTTAAGAGAGGAACTAAATGAGGCTCTTGATCAAGTGGATTTAAGTCACATTCCACTATACGTGACTAAAAATGAAGTAACAAAAGACAAAAGGTATTGGCTTCTGATGTCAAATCCTAAAATTTGGTCGGTTTCAGAGCTGGCAGTTGGTGGGACTCAGGCTTATACTATTCGCAATGAAAATAATAAACTTCGCCGGATTCCAGAAAATTTCCGTGATGCTCAAAAAGGTGATTTAGTTTTTTGCTATGAAACTACACCAGTAAAGCAGATTGTATCACTTGCGGTTGTTTCAAAAGCTTCAGATGGAATAACTATCGAGTTTAAGAAAACAGAGCAATTAGTAAACCCAATCGATCGTGATGACTTTGCGAATATTGCCGAACTAAAAGAGATGCAGTATCTAAAGAGTTCAATGGGGACATTCTTTAAAGTAACTGAGCCTGAAGCGGAGATTTTAATGGAATTGATTCGTGAAGCCAATCCTGTTGTTGCCGTTGAAGCTGAGAAAAATAAAACTTATACGAGAACAGATTTTCTTACGGATGTCTTCATGGATGATGAGGCGTTTGATGATCTTGTAGGAATGTTGTTGCATAAGAAAAACATTATCCTACAAGGAGCACCTGGCGTAGGTAAAACTTATGCCGCCAAGAGGTTAGCATACGCGATGATGGGTGAGATTGACGATAGTAGAGTTGGTTTTATTCAATTCCATCAAAATTATGCCTATGAGGATTTCGTGATGGGATATAAACCAACTGAATTTGGAGGGTTTAAGCTACAAAATGGAATTTTTTATAGATTCTGTATTGAGGCCGCAAATAATCCTGAACAAAAATATTTCTTTATTATCGATGAGATTAACCGTGGAAATCTGAGTAAAATTTTTGGAGAATTGTTAATGGCCATTGAAAACGAATGTCGCGGGTCAAAAATTACCTTAGCCTATTCTAATAAGCTATTTAGTGTGCCAGAAAACATTTATATTATCGGTATGATGAATACGGCAGATCGGAGCCTGGCACTAATGGACTATGCGCTACGCCGTCGTTTCAGTTTTAAGGAACTAAAACCTGCCTTCATGTCAAATAATTTCAAACGTTACCAAGAAAATCTAGGAAGCGATCTTCTTGATCGACTAATTCAACAAATTATTGAACTCAATAATGAGATTATCGATGATGATTCCCTGGGGAGTGGTTTTTGCATCGGACATAGCTACTTCTGTAATCTAAAAGATGCGACGGAAGATCAACTTAAAATGATCGTTAAACATGATATCCTACCAACCTTGGCCGAATACTGGTTTGATGATAAAGCTAAATATAATAAGTGGGAAAGTAAATTAATCGGCATTTTCAATGAGTAAAGAGAGCTCAAAAAATATCCTAATTCATAATA
>CALFGG010000092.1 GCA_937958235.1 uncultured Candidatus Saccharibacteria bacterium | reverse complement strand
CCAAGCACTCTTCCATAGCGATCAAGCAAGAGTTTAGCTGCTAATTCACGCTTTTTTCGATATTTCTCGTTCGGATCCTTAATCTTTATTGCTTCGCTAACTGCTCTCATAAATTCCGGTTCCAATCCATCCATATCTCTTGCTTTTGGTAAATCTGTTCCAACAACTTTTCCTTCATCGTTAAAGGTCATGTTCCCAACTGTCACCACTTCCCCCAGTGGCGCCTGCGGAGCCTCCTCTGATGATAGAAAACCAGTAGCAGTCAAGCCAGCATTTCCCATCATATTAGCATTATCATAAGCATTTGGTGGGCCTTGATTTACAAGATTCATATTATTTGGTAACTGTTCGACGCGCTGCTCAACGCCCGCCTCCATTGACTCCTGGTTCATTAATGGATCAAGGTTGTGCCTATTGGGGTTATACTGTGGTGCCTCAAAATTATTCCACTGCCCCATCATCTGTCCTGGCCCAACGTTACCATTATCCATACCTCCATTTTACCATATCCACTTTAATTTAATGTATTATTTTTACTCAACATCTTTATGAATTAATTATTTTATTCAATCACAGACATTACACTAATTTCACCCCTGTAAATATTAGAAAAAACAAAGCATAAAGGAAAACATTACAATATAAAAAATAACCCTCGCGGGTCTAGTTTTCACTAATCTTAGTAAACAAAAATACATTAACAGCTACTAGCAAAACTGGGCCTAATACCAATATTATTAAATTCCTCACACCCGAAGCAATTAAAACCAATACCGTAATTGGTAAAATCGCAATAATACCCGCATTAATGTAGTCTTTCTTAATCATTACAGTTCTTGCAAAAAAAATCTTGACAAAAAATTTCATAAAAAAAGTAACAATCCCAAAAGACAGAAAATAAACTAAAACAAAGAAAAACAATATTCCAAGTGGCCCTATATTTGCCGGCGACGTCAAAAACAATATTGCTAAAATAATCGACAATACGACTAGTGATAAAATCAAAATCAATCGATTAATCATAACCATATTATACGTCATTTTAAAAACTTAAAGAACATAATCCTATATAAGAATCATTTACTCTTATTCCCTAATTCTCGTCATTTTAAAAACGAACTTGTGTAAGTCTTATTAATAAAACTTATTTTATTTATTTAAAAAACACCTCATCTAGCCAAGCTAGATCCTATAATGTACTCTCCCCTGGAATCTAGGTGGGTGGTTATCCGGCGCTAAAACATAAATAAATACCGCAACCATCTCCACCTAGACTATTTGACCGCTCCACGTATAGTGGGGCATCCGTCTTTAGCTCTCCCCTCATAGCTTCTAAATATCTCTACATTAAGCATGTTTAGATATCTTTAAAACCAACCTTTTAATTTACATTTAGATTCTCACAATCTTTTTATTTGTTGATTTTTATGTTTGTCTTTCGACATTCTTATACTAACATAAGCTTCATTATAAATCAATACAAAATACCTTACTTATGCATGTATTTACTACAACAATAATTAAAAATATAAAATTCTTCCCCATAAATAGATGCTTCAGTTCAATTTACATAATTGTAATAATCACAACAAAAACTCTAAATTTTATGTAATGATGTAACTTTTACTGTAAATAATTACAACAAATACATATAATTTACATATATTATTTTTACAACAAGAGCAAAAAATGCGTAGCTCTCGCTACGTCTTTCCTTTTTCTTCTATCATTTAAAAAACCTTTTATCTAGCAACAAATCATCATATTTCTAATAAACACAATACAAAGAAAATTATATTTATTTTTTATTTAAAATCGTCGTTCCATCACATACAACTAGGGATCTTTCCATACTATAATCAACCATCCTCTTAATATAGATTTTTTGGAATTTCTTTACTAAAAATAAAAAAATACCATGGCCTTTTAAAAACCCTACAAGTATCCTCTGTGCTTTTTATTTCAGAAATAAACATTCAACAATATTAATGCTAAGACTGTAAAGTTTTCTACTTATCAAAAACATTAATTCTTGTCATTAATTCAGTCGTCCTTATTTATTTAGGTTTTATATATTTTTAATAAAAAATCTCAAGTAATTTGAGACCTACATATTCATATTATAAAAAAGAAAAGTCGGCCAAACTGCGAGGAATGCCGAACTTTTCTTATAGAGTGTGGAGTTTTTTGGCTATATTGTTTGTTTTTGGCTTTGAATAATTTTTTTATTCAAAAGCTACCTCTATATTACCGCTCTATTTCGCTTATGTCAACAACTTTCTGAATAAAATATTTATGAATTTTGGCTTCTTTTCCACACCCCATTTTTACCTCCCCCTATAAATAAAAAGAGCACCAGAGGCGCCTTTTAAACTAATCTTTTATGGTGGAGCTGCCGGATACTGCCTCCGGGTCCGAAAAATCTCCATGATATCATTCTACATGCATAGTTCTTTGTTTCATCTCGGTTATTTCTGGAAGCTGCAATAGAACAAAACTTCTAGAACCCATGATTTATTTTTCTAGGCAACCTGCATCACTTAGTTGCCCCTATTCTCTCTTTTATGACAATTTAGATCTTCCGAGAAACTATATCTAAACCGGCCTATAAAAAATTAGGCGTAAACAGGTGCGTAAAGCACGTGCTTTGAAGTTGTTTCTTCACTTATTCAATACTTACGGTATCAATCGTCATGCCTGATATCTGTTAATAATCCGTCTAAGCTTTGTCAGCCCCAACTAATTCCAATTCTAACATATTCTCCGTTTTTCTTCAATTTTATATCATAAGCAAGATATCAATCATAAGCAAGATATCATTTCACCCCAGTTGTTTTATTTTTTAACCATCTTTTCTATTCAAAAAGTGCATATTTTTCGACTTTCCTCACCTACCTCGTTATATTAAAAATATGATTACAAAAGTATATTCAGCTATTCCCTACGGCTATAATGGTAAAATCATCGAAGTTGAAGCTAGTCTTGTTAAAGGCCTACCGGTATTCAATCTCGTTGGCATGGCCGACAAAACTATCTTTGAATCAAGGGATCGCGTCCGTAACGCCATACAAAATTCTGATCTTACATTTCCACTTCAAAAAGTCACTGTCAATCTCGCTCCCGCCAACCTGACCAAAACTGGGTCCACCCTCGACCTACCAATTGCCATCGCCATTCTTGCTGGCAGCAAGCAACTAACTCCACTTAATATAATGCATAAATTCTTTGTCGGTGAACTTTCCTTAAGCGGCGATCTTCGACCCGTCTTTGGTATTATCAATATCGTTGAGGCTGCTAGGGATGCTGGTTTCACCGAAATCTATCTTCCTAGCGAAAATTTAAACTCCGCTGCCATTGTAGATAATATTAAGCTTTTTCCAGTTCAAAACCTACGTCAACTATTTCTTCATCTCAAAGGCCAAACGCTTATAACTCCAGTTACTTCCCAGAATTATCAACCAGCCCGCTCGTCAATGACTATGAAATTCGACACGACACTTGATCAAGTTTATGGTCGTAATTTCGCCAAGCGCGCCCTCACACTCGCCCTAGCCGGCCATCACAACATACTTTTTAGTGGTCCTCCGGGTAGTGGCAAAACCCTACTTGCCAAAACTATCCCAGCTCTTCTTCCTCGTCCCAGCGCCCATGAGCTCCTCGAAATCACCAAACTAAAAGAACTCTCTAAAACTCTCAATATCGTAGATTCTCGTCCATTTCGCTCACCTCATCACAGTAGTTCTACCTGCTCTATTGTCGGTGGTGGTAATCCCATCATACCAGGAGAAATCTCCCTCGCACATCATGGCGTCCTTTTCCTTGATGAATTACCTGAATTTTCCCGTCAAGTCATAGAGGCCTTGCGCCAACCACTCGAAGATCATCAAATTACAATCGCCAGAACCAAAGAAAAGGTCACCTACCCCGCAAATTTTATCCTGGTCGCCACTATGAACCCCTGCCCTTGCGGCTTTTATGGTAGTCAAATCAAACGTTGCGCCTGCACTCCAAACGAAATTCAGCGCTATCAAAAGAAGATTAGTGGTCCAATTCTAGATCGCATCGATATTAAAGTTAACGTTCCATATTTAGGAAATCAAAAAATTCTCGATCAGTTCAATCTGACCACGCCTAGCTCTACCCACGAGCAACCCCTAACCCACCATGTTATTAAAAATTGTATACAAGAAGCACTAGAGTATCAAAAATTCCGCTATCAAACAGATCAGCTCTTTAATGGAACACTATCTTCTTCGCAGATTACAAAGTTTATTCATCTTAAAGACCCCGAGAAAAAGCACCTTGAGCAAGCCTCCAGCAAACTTCAACTATCCGCCCGTGCCTTACTTAAAATCATTCGTCTTTCGCGCACTATTGCCGATCTTGATCATTCAAGCGATATTAAGATTCAACATCTATCGGAAGCTATTAGTTTTAATCAGCCATAACCAGGCCGCAAGCTTAGCCTAACCCCTTGATAATCTCAGTTATTCTTGATATAATTCTATCTATTAAGGTTAAAAGAAAGGACTACCATTAGTATCAAAAATTCACGTACAAAAATCAATGGAGAAATCCGTTACGAATCTGTGCGAGTTATTGGAACTAATGGAGAGCAACTTGGCATTATGTCAAGTCGCGAAGCTCAGCTCCTCGCAAGAGAAAATGGCGTTGATCTAGTTGAAATTGCTGGAAACGCAAATCCTCCTGTTGTCAGAATCATCGACTGGGGTAAATTTCAATATCAGAAGATGAAAGAAGAAGCCAAGAATCGTAAAAAAGCTCGTGAAAAACAATCTGAGTTAAAACAAATGAAGATTGGCCTCAAAATCAGTGACAATGACCTCAATATTAAAATCCGCAAAATTAAAAGCTTCCTCGATGATGGCGATCATTGTAAAATCATGATCACTTTCCGAGGTCGTGAGCTTGCTCACAAAGAGCTTGGTAGCACCCTACTTGATCGTATTTTAGCTGAATTAGCTGAAGTGGCCATCGTTGAAGGAAAACCACAATTTGCCGGACGCAACTTATCAGTCGGAGTTCGGAAGAAGTAATTTCCTACTTCCACGGTTCCCTGATCGCTCCTTAGCTCAGCTAGCCTGAGCACAAATATTAACAATAACTAAAAGGAAAACCTATGCCTAAATTAAAGACCCATAAAGGCACCGCAAAGCGTATTAAGATTTCCGGTACTGGAAAATTAATCCGTGAACGCGCCTTTGGTAACCATATCCTTGCTAAGAAGTCCAAAGCAAGAAAACGCAATATGAAAACTGCTGGTGCAGTCGAAGGTAAAATTGCAAAAAACATTAAGAGTGCATTAGGAGTTTAATCATGAGAATTAAAAGAGGTGTCGCTGCACGCGCAAAACACAAAAAAATCCTAGCTGCCGCTAAAGGTATGCAACATTATCGTACACGAAGTTTCCGTCTTGCTAAGCAAGGTGTCATCAAGGCTCTTCGCTACGCTTACCGTGACCGCCGTAATCGCAAACGCGACCTACGTGCTCTCTGGATTACTCGCATCAACAACGCATCCCGCGAGCTTGGTCTAAGTTATTCTCAGCTTATCAATCTTATGAAGAAACAGAATATCACTGTTGACCGCAAAATCCTTGCCGAGCTTGCCGTTAATCAACCTTCTGCTTTCAAAGCTATTGTCGAAAAAGCTAAACAGGAGAACAAGTAATGGCTATTTGTGAAATCACCGGTAAAGGCAAGATGTACGGACACAATGTTTCGTTCTCACAGCATAAAACCCGTAAAGTATTTAAACCAAATATTCAAAAGAAAACCCTCATCATCGATGGTAAAAAGATTCGTCTAAACGTTAGCGCTGCCGCTATCCGTACCCTCAAGAAAAAAGGTTTTCTTAAATAATTAGAAAACAAAAAAATAGACCCGCAAAGGGTCTATTTTTTAAGTCTTTATTAAGCCGGGTTCTGTGACTTATGTTCTATCGATCCCCTATCACAAGATAACCATAACGGGGGGGATATTAGATAAGCCGACAGTCATCTATCTAGACATCTTGTTGCCAAAATGTTCAAGCGGTGAGCGTGCATCCTCGAACAAAGGTTCTCTAGCACTCCTTGCAGCCAGTAGGGTTTACCATCGTCTATGTCACCATAGTACGCCGTGAGCTCTTACCTCACACTTTTCACCCTTGCCCGAAGGCGGTATTGTCTCTGTGGCACTTTCCCTATTTTTAAGTTTTTTGATGTATCACTACACTTCTAAACGATCAAACGGTCGCCGTTAACGACTACTGCGTTCTATGCTGCCCGGACTTTCCTCTTGGTTATACCAAGCGACTGTCTTGCGGACTCTTGAATATCCTATCATAAATTGCATCTAAAAGCTAGAATCCAAAATGTCGATCTATCGCCTTATTCGCTTCGCTATCTGCAATTATATTTCGTTCTCTCTTTACATGCGTAAATGCCACTGTGTCAAAACTTTGAATAAGTCTATTAACGTCATTATAGATTGGCAGAATATCATTATTCTTAACTTGATATATTCCATTCATTTGATTCACCATCATTAAATTGTCCGATACAAAGCGCACCGTCTTAAAGCCAAGTTCGATCGCCTGCTCACACCCTTCTTTAAGAGCATAATATTCTGCCACCCTAGAAGTCGCAAAGCCAATAAACTCCCCACCTCTTTTAAGTTCCCGACCTTCCTCACTATATATTACATATCCAATTCCCGATGGCCCAGGATTTCCCCTTGAAGCTCCATCCGTGTAGATAATTGGCCCATTAGCAGCACCCCGAAGCCCCACCGTAACTTCATCACTCTGCCTGTTACCTGTCTTTCCAAGCTCAATTCCAAGTACTGTAGCTGAGGCCTCCTCGAAACTTAAATTAGAAAAGATATCATCATTAAATCCTAAAAATTTATACGATGAATATTTATCACTCAGTTCAATCTTATTAGCTTCATTATCCTCAACGTCAATATCATATATAATATATAAACTATATATTTTTGAGGCATCTTCATACTCCGTAAATGTGATTACGTCTCTAATCTTCATTTTCTTAATGGTCAGTGATAAATCCTCATCTACCAACCTCGCTATTGCCTCTTCTGGCTGTTCCCCCACTCGAATCTTGCAAACCGGCAACTCCCAGACAGTAAATATATCCGCACGCCCCTTATTCTTCTTTAATACCAAAAAATGATCCGCTTTCCGAATCATTCCAGCTATTCTAATTTTCTGCTTCATACCCACTCATATCTTGAAAAATCATAAACCCTAGTGACCTGTTTTTCCCTGTAATAAATACAGGTGGGTAGAATCTTATGTGTATCTCCACGGAGATAACACCGCGAAACCCCTAAAACATGACTATTCAGGAAAATCATGCCGCCACTAGGGTAACTTAATTATAGCATACCTTATTTATTTATTTTACACCCACAATAAAATAAAAGAATTTCAGTATAGAGACCATTATACTTGAAGTAAAAATTGACAAAGAATTTCCAAAAACGTATACCAAAATCAAAACCAGAAAAACCCCCATACCTTTTTCAATCCTATCAAATAAATCCCTAATAAAGTCAGGCGCCAAAGCGTAGGCAATCCTCGAACCATCGAGTGGTGGAATTGGTAATAAATTAAAAATCATAAAACCCAAATTAGCTAAAACTAACTGTTTAAAGAATAATCCTACATATCCACCGGCCACCAAGCCGCCACTTAGATGGCCGATTAAAAACCCAACAAGAGCAATCAGGAAATTTACAAAAGGTCCAGAAAACGCAACCAACGCCATCCCCCATTCACCCCCTTTAAGTCTTTTCTGCGCTACAGGAACAGGCTTGGCTCCTCCAAAAATCGGCCCACCACTAATAAATAACAACAGCGGCACAATTATCGACATCACCGGATCAATATGTGAAAATGGATTTAATGATAATCGCCCTTCTTCTTTTGCGGTATTATCCCCCAGAAAATACGCAGTATAAGCATGGGCCATCTCATGTAGGACCATTGAAAATAAAATAATAATAAACACAATGATAATCGCAAAAATATCAAAATTCATATCAAAATTATAGCATATTAATTAATCTTCATATTTTTCAACGATGCAATTTTATTTAGATTACTGAACACATTTTTTACTCAGTATCATTTATGGTAGTTTTCTATCCAGAAATTGTATACAAAAACCTATTATTCTGAACACATTTTTTAAGTAAACTGACTTTCTATAACGACTTTAAAAAAGAGCCCTTTATCTTTTGAACTCTTTTTTTAAATTCATCCCCCCCACTATCTATTACTAATCTTAATTTAAAGCAACTACTTCTTGTACTGCAGGAAGATCCTCTATCTTTTTAATCTTAATTTTCTTCTCCACTCTACTTGAAAGTTTTAATTCAGTCACCATACCGTCAATATTACCCGTAGCCACAATTAATTTAGGATTAATATCCTTAATTGCCTTCACTGAGCTCGTACATAGAATATCAGAAATACCTAACTCATCCAAGTTTTCATCAAAATCACCAATAATGCCGACATGAACTCCGCCTACTTCTACGTCATAAATTGTTTTAGTATGTTTAGCCACACTAATACCTCTAATTGTTGCCTCTCCAATCTCAAACTCACCAGGACCTGCGATTTCCCCTACAGCAAGATCAGCCATAATCACCCCATTAACAAAATCAATCGTCACCGTTTTAGTAGCAGTTTTAATTGTAATTTCATTTGGATTCTTACTCTCAATTTCAAACATCTGTCACTCCTTTCTCTTTCTCCAAATTATTTTAACGTCTATTCAATATTCCATCTGGATCAATTTTTTCCAATATCGACATCTCCAAGACTTCCGAAACGAACCTATCCTTCACATTTAAACGATACTGAAAATCATCACGAGACATGATTACATAATTCAGAGGTTTCCCCTCTTTCTTCTCAACAACCTCAGCCCAATGCGTTAGCTTCTTCGTTTTATCATCCCCAACTATCAATAAATCAACCCCCTCTTGACCAGGCAATCGATTGGTAACAATCAAACAGTCTAAGTAGTTCTTAACTGATCGCACATATTCTTCCCAAACATTTGGTTTTACCGCCACATCAATAATCACATCAGTACGCGTAGAAAACAGCATAACAAGTGGCTTTGAAAAGGGGTGCTTCGTATTTGCTGAATAATAAACCTTATTATCATAGGTTTCGTTTTTAATAATCCCTATTCCTTCAAGATTTAACAGCTCTCGCCTCACTGAGTTAATCTGCTCCTCAATCACCCGTGTCATTTCACGGACATAGAAAGAACGTTCAGGATTACCAAAAAATAGACTTAATAATTTTGTTCTAGTTTTTGATCCAAATAGTTTTTCTAATGGAGTATTATTTTCTTTACTCATCTTAACTCTATTTTACCACATCATAAACTTTTTATTCTAAAGACTTCACGTCTTTTATAATTTCAGCGTTCAAATCTTTTAACCTACACCACCTAATCTGTGTATTCCTTTTAAACCAGGTCATCTGCCTCTTCGCCAAATGGTAATCATCATACACCCCAAGAGCTATGGCCTCTTCTTTTGTAATTTCCTTATTCAACATTCGCCATACGAACTGATAAATATTGCTTCGCATAGATTGTAATCCCCAATCAAATCGTTTAGCTAACGCTACTGTCTCTAAAACTAATTCCTCATTTTCAAACATCTGTTGTTCACGAAGTTTAATTCTTTCTCTAATTTCCTCGCTACTCCACTGCACCCCATAAACCAAAAAATCTTCTCCGATTTCTTTTCGATCAAGTTGGTCACTCTTTCTTTCCTGATTAAATTGATAATCATAGATTAAAGCATCAATATAAAGCCCCGTCCCACCGACAACGATCGGATATTTTCCCCTCGTTCTTATCTCATAAATTTTTTGTTCAGCATATTTCTTCCATTCGTATACCGTAAATCGCTCGTCCGGATTCACCAGGTCTAATCCAAAATGAACAATATTTTTCCTCTCCTCCATACTAGGCTTAGCCGTACCCACGTCCATTCCTCGGTAAATCGTTCTCGAATCCGCACAAATAATTTCCCCACCGATTTCTAGTGCCAAAGCAATAGCCGCCCCTGTTTTACCAGAGGCGGTAGGACCAACTATTACTATTACTGGTTTCACCATATCTACCCAGCAAAGATTAAGCCAAAGCTTTCAGAAAATCACCCAGATTCTTTAGGTCTACTGTTTTTTCCTCATCTTTCAATCTCACACTGACAGTTCTTGCTTCCATATCTTTTGGACCAACAACTAAAATCACTGGAATCTTCATTGAAGTTGCACGACGAATCTTCTTCCCTAGTGAATCATCTGTCTTGTCGGTCGTAAATCTTAGTTCATTATATTTTAACGGCTTATCTAGTACAATTTGCCTCAGCACATCCTCAATCTCTGAAACATAATCTAGTACCTCATCATTCACTGTTACAATTCTGACTTGTTCAGGTGCACACCAAAATGGAAACCAACCCGCAGTATGCTCAATAAACACTGCAAGGAATCTTTCAATCGAACCTAATGTCGCATGGTGTACCATCACTGGTCGCTCTTTTTCGCCCTTTTCATTTATAAAATTAAGATCAAAGCGCTCCGGTTGCACAAAATCAAGCTGTACTGTCGCTACCTGATGTTCACGACCAATCGCATCTTCCGCCATAAAATCAATCTTAGGACCATAAAAGGCTGCCTCGCCCTCTGCCTCAAAAAAATCTAATCCGTTATCAATTGCAGCATTCTTAATTTGTGCCTGTGCCATTTCCCAAAGACTCATATCGCCAAGGTATTTATCCTCATCAGAACGATAAGAAAGCCTTGCTCTTAGCTTCTCCATCCCCACCGCCATATATAGTTCACGTACGATTTTAATCAAATTCTTAATTTCATCCTCAATTTGAGATTTACGACAGAAAACGTGTGAGTCATCCTGAGTTAAAGAACGTACTCGAGAAAGTCCACCCAATTCTCCAGATTTTTCATCACGATAAACCGTTGTCGCCTCCATATATCGGACAGGCATTTCTTTATAAGTACGTGGTCTTGAAGCGAAAATCTGCGCATGATGTGGACAGTTCATTGGCTTTAATGCAAAATCCTCTCCGCTCACCTGTGAATGCACAATAAACAACTCATCACCAAATTTAGCATAGTGCCCAGAAGCCTTAAAGAGATCCATTTTTGTAATGTGTGGCGTCCATACCTTCTCAAATCCAGAAACTCCTCTTAGCGACAACGAATATTCCGACATCATCTCGCGCAGTATTGTTCCTCGTGGTGAAAACAGCGGTAATCCCGCACCTACCAGATCTGAAAAACAGAATAGATCCAATTCCTTACCCAGTTTTCTATGGTCCCTAGCTTTTGCCTCCTCAATTTTCTCGAGGTATTCCTTAAGTTCGTCTTCAGTTTCAAAAGCCACACCATAAATACGTGTCAACATTGGCTTATTCTCATCCCCCTGCCAATACGCACCCGCAACACGCATTAATTTGAAGGCGCCAACCTCTTTGTCGCTCTCAATATGTGGCCCCTTGCATAAATCAGTGAAGTCACCTAGTTGATAGAAAGAAATCACTTCACCTTCTGGCAGTTCATTAATTAACTCAATCTTAAAATCTTGTCCGTTTTGTTTTGCCCAATCAAGCGCTTCTGCACGACTCTTTTCCGAATATTGCATTTTAAATCCCCGCGCAATAACCTCTCTCATCTTTTTCTCAATTTTAGATAAGTCAGCATCAGAAATTTTTACCACTTCACCATTTTTTGTCTTTACCTTAGAAAGGTCAACGTCATAATAGAAACCATCCTTAATCGCAGGCCCTACACCAAATTGAATTCCTGGATACATCTCTGTCAAAGCAGTCGCCATCACATGACTCAAGGTGTGTCGCATTCGGTCCACACGTTCGGCCTCAAAACTCTCAGTACTACTCATGACATTTTCCTTTCTTATTAACTCTTTTATTTTATCATATTTTATGATAAGATGAAAATATAAGGGTCGCTAACTCAGCTGGCTAGAGTGTCTCCTTTACACGGAGGAAGTCGGGGGTTCGAATCCCTCGCGACCCACCACATAAAATCGCCAACTTTGGCGTTTTTTTAATATCTATTTCTCGATATACACCTATATCTCACCACATCTATAAGCCTTCAAAAAACCTCGGCTTTTCACCAAGGTTTTTTATTTAGCATCCTTCTTTGTTTTTACCACTTTCTTTGTTACGTCAAATTTTTCCATATAATTCCCCGTCAGCAGTCTTGTTTGCGAATAAAATGCTGCAAATGACTGATAGACAATCGCCACGACAGGCATTAATAGCCACTGTAGTATCATTAAAATCCGTGGCGTCTTCACCTCTTTTGGCCTTGGTGGCAGCATCTTTAATGACAATAAAATCGTCGTCATCAAACCCACTGAAGCAAAAATCTGAATTAAGCTAATCGTGTTTGGTAAATTAAATGTTAAGAGGTCTTTCGATCTTGAGTTGATAATTTTTGGTACCCATCCCCCAAATGCTACCATTGGTGAAATAGCTGCAAGAGTTACATGTCCTTCTAGAAGACGTACAAATTTAGCAAAAAGTGGCAAGAATGGCATCTTTCCAATTCGTTTTCTGTCTTTTGAAAACAGTCTCACCCCTACATAAGCCACGTCCGACGCTCCATAGTCCCATCGGCGAAGCTGTACGAACTGCGCCTTCAATGTCTTTATCAAAGTCTCTTCCATTACCGCATCTTGGTAAATAGCCACATGGATAGGCAAAACTTCATAGTTACCCTTAAAGAAGAATAATGAACGCCAATATTGATGACCGTCTTCTACAATCGTCTTCTTACTCCAAAAACCCATTTCAGACAAAGCAAGTAGTGGCTGCGAGTGTGAAGCAAAATTCTTAAGAGTATGTGAACGCATTGATGAGATAATATTAAAAAATGAGTTCGAAATTGCGATAATTCTCATTGGCGCTGGCGCATCCCAAATATTATTAGTGAACAACGATACTGGCTGATAGCTCAAATGTTGTCTATTTGGATGTACAATAAATTGATACGCTACATAATCAAGGTACCACTTACTCATCTTATTATCTGAATCAAGCGACGTTACAATGATATTTTTCAGAGGAATCTTCTTTTTCTTTACAAATTCCAAAAGCTCCCCCGCTGCAAAATTCAAATTTGGCCCCTTGCCCTGAATCTCATCTTTCAAATCTTTTGGATGCATTACCGTAATAAATTCAAAGAAATCATCCTTAAATTTTTCTTTTAATACTTTTGCGTTTTCAACCATCGCTTCGCCACCGCGTTCCTCATATCCGAACACAAAAATTATACGTTCATTATCAAAGCTGCCGTCTCTTACAGCTTCCACTGTTGGGATTAATGTTTCCAGACCTTCATTATATGCCACCATAATCACCGCATGATAAACCTCTTTTGGTTTAGGAAAGGATATTGGCTCGTCTACTTGCACTTCACTCTCAGATAATACTAAATCCTTTCCAACTGATAGTAGTTTTAAATTTTCTACATGCTCATTAAAAGCAAATTCCTTACATTTATGCTTCAAGAGTTCTTCATAGCGTTCGTGTGGCGTCTCAAGATCTACTAGCCTTTCGTGCCAGTTCACTTTTTCTGCTCTTTTTGCAGCGTTATAACCTTGAATTGTACGATAAACAATTCCTACTGCTTTCACTAATGTCACTGCAATAATTAAAAGTAGATAATAAGACCCTAGTGCCGGGCTTATTATCGATAATGCGAATAATAAAATTATCATTGTGTATGACATAGCGCCCGGCAAGATTTCTAACAGACGATATTTCCTCGTTCTTTTTCCTAATGGAATCTCAAGGTCAGCCCAGTCTGACCGCTCAACCGGTTTTACTTTTTCTCTTCTATCATGCTTTTTACCCCTCACCAAGCAATCTCCAGAGAATTAAAATCGCAAATAAAATCACAGCAATTGTCACAACCAAAAATACACTGGCCACTTTATCGCCTTTTTTACGATATAACCTCAAAGCGATCACATTATGTAATACTCCAAAAATTAATGCAAATAACGGATACACCAGCATCGCATGCCATGCTCCGTCATGATATCCACCAGAATTCGACATTGAAGACCATTCCCCACCCTGATATCTCCCAATATCGCCATAGCTCACCTTAACCACTGAAGCATTCGGATGAAGGTTAACTATTGAATAAATAAAAAGTATTATCGAAAAAATAGTCATCACCACCATCAATGTGAACATTGAGCGATGTTTGACATAAACTTCTTTTAGATCCTTAACTAGATCTTTCATCCTTATTATTATAACATTAATTATCTAATAACTTACAGATTAAATTAATTAATAGTTCTTTTTCTGTACCCACACTCTCAGAAATCAGTAATACTAAAGCCGTTAACGCTTGGTCAGAAATCTTTGTCTCCCCCATACTGCTTAATTGAATCTGATTAAAAGCTAAATATACCACAAATAATAAGCCCCCAATCTGTTGATTGCCCCGCTCAAACGGCTCATTCTTTACAATAAAATACAGTAACTTCGCCGCTTTTCTCGATACCGAGTCATCTTCAGCATTATCCTGCTTAATCTTCTCCGCCAAACTATTAAAATCATCATATTCAGCTCGTAACCCTCCGAATCCCCTTCCCTCCCCTATTTTCTCTTTCAGATCCATCACCAAGTTCTCCATCTCTAACCCAGATAGCTCATGTCTTGCACGACGGTTATTTGATAAAATAAATTTTCCCTTTAAATATTCATCAATTACCTGAAAACTTCTTGTATATTTAGATATAATCTCAATAACCCCCTTTGCTTCACCACTTGATAACTCATTTCCTCGAATCACTCGCTCGACAATCATCATTGCCGTCTTAATTTCATCTAGTTTTTTCTCTGCCTCCATTTCAGGAGTTCTCTCAAGTTGCTTCTGATTAATCACCACTCCCTTTGTAATGTAATCCTTCAAAATACGGCTTGACCAAACACGAAATTTCGTCGCTTTCATCGAATTTACCCGATAACCAACAGAAATAATTGCATCTAAATTATATCTTTTAACTTCGCGCCTTACTTGCCTTTCCCCCTCCTTACGTATCTCATTTTGCTTCTGACAAGTTTTCGCTTCCTCTAATTCTTCATCTTTATAAATATTTTTCAAATGCCTTGAAATAACAGTCTTATCGACACCAAACAGCTGTGCAATCTGAACTTGCGTCGCCCACATCGTCTCCGACTCAACATCCACATCAAAAACTATTCCCCCTTCTGGCGCTTGATAAATTCCCAGCTTATAGTTCACCCCAATTCACTCCTATCGCCACATCCGCTTTTAGCTTCACCGGTAATTCTGGTGCCACACTTTCCATAATTTGGACCAAATCCGCCGATACTGCCTCTTCCAAACCTTTAGTACATTCAATAATCAACGAGTCATGCACCTGTAATATTAATTTTGCCTCCTCGTTGTACTTCGCTTTCAATAGATCATGAACCCGAATCATTGCCCTTTTCATTAAATCCGCTTCAGTCCCTTGAATTGGCATATTTTGGGCAGCCCTCTCCGCAGCCGACCTTACAATAAAATTAGATGACTTCACATCTGGCGTCGGTCTCCTACGACCAAAGTATGTTTCCACGAAACCTTCTTCACGTGCCTGCTTTAAAGTTTTTTCCAAATAATCTTTAATTGGTTTTCTTACTCTAAAATAATCATCAATAAATTGCTTTGCCTCATAAAAATTCATCTCTGCAGAATCTGCTAAACCCTTTGGGCTCATGCCATACAGTACGCCAAAATTAATCACCTTAGCTGCTCGACGCTGCGCTTTTGAGACATCCTCCATCTTAATTCCAAAAACTTCTGCAGCCGTTTTGGTGTGAATATCAATATTTTGCGCAAATGATTCAATTAACTTCTGGTCCCCTGCTAACGCAGCCGCTAATCGTAGTTCAAACTGCGCATAATCCGCAGACACAAAAACCTTACCACTTTCCGCCACAAATCCTGTTCGAATCCGTTTCCCATCTTCAGATCTCACTGGAATATTTTGCAGATTAGGATTTACACTTGATAATCTTCCAGTTGCAGTTACATTTTGGGTAAAAGTTGTATGAATACGCCCATCTTCTCCGGCAAGCTCAGGTAATGGCAGAATATAAGTTGAAAGCAACTTTGAAACCTCACGATATTCCTTAATCATTTCAATCACTGGATGCTGCCCTTCTAATTTTTCAAGCTCACTTGCGCCCGTCGAAAATCCTCGCGTCGTCTTCTTTATCCCCTTAGTCGGTAATGCTAAATCCTCAAAAAGTACTTTTGATAATTGTATAGGTGAATTAACATTAAAATTCACTCCACATGCTGAATAAATTTTTTGTTCAAGTCCTGTAACTTTCTCTGTAAACTCTTTCTTAAGCCCTTTAAAGTAGTCCCGATCAATCAAGACCCCAGCCTTCTCCATTTCATAAAGCACTGGGATTAATGGCAAATCATAATCAGATAGTATCTGGTACAGCTTAGGCATCTTCGATAAAATTTCCATCTGTTTCGCATATTCAGCCTGTTCCGCTTCCGTATATTTACCTGCTAATATTCTCTCGCACGGATCTTCCAGTAGCAACATGGCTTGATTATTATCCGTATTCTCCGTTCTCTTTAACGGGTTAATTAAAAAATCTGCCTGTTCTAGGTCCCAAATTTTTCTATTCCCTGCCAAAATTACCTCTGCAAGCTCATCTGAAAGATGCATCTTCTCTTTTAAGTCACTAGCAACGATCATACCCTCCGGTATTTCAAACATTTTCTCCGCAACCACCGCCCCCTCCACTACCTGCACAGAAGCATCATCACTTAGACCTGTTTCAACGCTCTTTATTTCCTGATTTTTTAGAATATTCTGGTCTTCACCCAATTTTAATTCGTTTCGAAACTTTCTAATCAATGAGTTAAATTCTAGTTTTTTTAACGCCGCAATAATTCTCTCTGGCTCTATTACTAGATCCGCAACCTCATCAAGCTGCACCGGAGCATCTGTTAAGATTTTTGCAAGCTCATACGACATTTCGGCCGACTCTCTTCCCTCTTCCAGTTTCTTTTTTACTACGCCGGAAATCTCATTGATATGTTCATACACCCCTCTCAAACTACCATATTCATTTAACAGCTTCACTGCCGTCTTTTCACCAACACCAGGCACACCCGGAATATTATCCGAATTGTCCCCCTTAAGAGCTTTCAAATCCAAAAATTGACTCTTTAAAATACCGTACTTTTCTTCAATTGCGGGAACATCTATCTCCTCAATATTCGAAAAGCCCTTAATCAGTCTATACATCCTGGTATTTTCATCAACAATCTGCAACATGTCGAGGTCTGACGATACAATATAGGTCATATAGTCTCCCTCTTCATCTGCCTGTCTAGCTAGCGTCCCGATAATATCATCTGCCTCATACTCATCCGCCTCCAGAAACTCCCAGCCCAAGGCAAGAACTAACTCTTTTAATAGTGGAATTTGTGCAAAAAAGTCTTCCGGTGGTTT
>CALFGG010000091.1 GCA_937958235.1 uncultured Candidatus Saccharibacteria bacterium | reverse complement strand
CTCCGCCTGGATTTCCACCTCTCCCCCCACAACCTCTTCTTCAAAAGTTATTTTAAATTTCGAAGCCTTCTCCCCTTTTACCCCCATAAAAAAACCTCGTATCATAAACCAACACATTGTAAAAATATTCTGAAGCGACGCCATCCTCACTAAAAACCTATCATTCAAGTAATAATCACCGCCCCGCACTAATTTCGCCATACTTTCACCATTTAAAATCACCACATCTGAAACCCCTGCCATCTCAGCTCCGCCCCTATTTCCATCTAGCTCAAATCGAAATCTTGGTATAAATCTTTTTTTATGATTTTTCATAAACCACTTAAATAGCACCATTAAAGAAAAGTATAATCTGCCACGCTTCTTCCTTAACTTCTCTCGAATTTTACCCTCATCAAAAACCTCCGTCGACTCCGCCAGCATTCCCATCGTAAAGTAACAAAGCGCAAAACGAAAATGTTCGCCATCCACCCTCGACTCCAGTCCATAAACCTCGCCCCCTCTTGCCTTTCTCACCGTTCGCGCGATATCATTAAAATTACCGAATGGTAGAGTATAGTATCGCACTTTTTTACCAGACAAAAAAGCGGCATTTACTCCAATTGTTGCCGTTCCGTCTCCACCCAAAGTCACCAAAATATCCCCATCCATCAAACACGCCGCTAGCTTTTCTGCATTATCATCCACGTCTGTTGGCATCACTTCATACTGAAAAAAAGTCACATTCAAAAGACCAGTTTTACCTAAAATTACCCGCTTAATTGGCCTTATCGCTTCAGCCTCCACCTTTTTTGCCTGACTTGACCGCGAATTCACCACTAAAACCACTCGAATTCGTCCATTGTTAGACTCCTCCGTGATTCTCTCTAAAACATAGTTTAATTCTGTTTCTTTTCTTTTTTGTTTCATTATTACCTCCGCCGCCCTTAATTTCTTTAATTAAGGCCACCAGGTAGAAGTAAAGCAATCACCGCCCAAAACATTGCATAAATCAAAAGACCAATCACCATATTGAGGATTCGTGTCTTAATTTTTACAATTACCGCCGGTTCATTTTTCGAAGTAATATACTGGTATCCACAGAAAATAAAACCAGCCGTCGCCGCAATTCCAACCCCGAAAGTTAATATATTGAGTACCATACCTAAAATAGCAAAAATCCCCGACTTTGGATCAGTCTCATTGCAATTTATAATAGAAGTCTGAACGCCGCCACAATCTGCAAATACTGGCTGTGAAAAAGCTAAAACTGTATAGGCCAGCCCAAAAACCAACACCCCCATCATCATAATCTTGGATACCATCTTTAGCGTCTTCATCATCTCTCTTCTCTTAGTTAGTCTAATTAATGTAGGTATTCGTGTAATTTCTTAGTGTCTTTATGCTTTCTTAGTTTTGACAAAGCCTTCGCCTCAATCTGACGAATACGTTCCCTAGTCACCGCAAACTCAGCACCCACTTCTTCCAAAGTGTGTGGACGACCCCCGCCAATTCCAAAACGTAGCTTAATCACTTTTTGCTCACGCTCAGACAATGAACCTAAAATTTCTGCAATTTGCTCTTTTAGCATCTGTGCTGCCGCTGCATCCTCCGGTGAAACACGGCCCTCATCCTCAATAAAGTCCCCGAGTACCGAATCCTCGTCCTCCCCATCATGACCAACCGCTGCATCAAGTGAAGCAATATCCTGTTTGATTTTCATCACGTAATCGACTTTGTCAGGCTCCATACCCATCTCTTTAGCCACTTCTTCCGTTGTCGGTTCACGGTTTAGTTCATTCGTTAGTTTCCTTGTTGCACGCAAAACTTTATTAATAGTTTCCACCATATGTACTGGAATACGAATAGTTCTTGCCTGATCTGCAATTGCACGTGTAATTGCCTGACGAATCCACCAAGTTGCATAAGTTGAGAATTTAAATCCTTTATCAGGGTCAAATTTCTCTACCGCACGCAGCAAACCAGTATTACCTTCTTGGATCAAATCAAGAAAATCAAGACCACGACCAGAATAACGCTTAGCAATCGAAACCACAAGGCGCATATTGGCTTCTACCATTTTATCCTTCGCCTTCTTTTCCCCCTTTACGATACGATAAGCTAAGTCAGTTTCTTCCTCATTAGAAAGCAGCGGAATCTTACCGATCTCTCTCAAGTATAATCTCACAGAGTCATCTGCAAACTGATCCACGTTCTCTGCCGTAATCTCAAGATCCTCATCAGAAAACTCGTCATCTTCCGAGAGATCATCTAGGCCAGGTTCCTGTGGACCCATATCCACATCACGAACAGCAAAAAGCTCCTCGTCTTCATTATTCTGTTTATTATTTTCTTCCACGATCGCTTTTTTCATTACATCAATTTATAACATAAAAAACAAAATTACACAAATTTTAGTTACCAAAATTTGCACATAAGCTAATGCCCCGCAAAACGCAGGGCATTAAAGTCTATGCTAACGTTTACGCATAAAACTCAAGTTACGCACCAACGTTTTTACTATATTTAGCTTATTACTTTTTGAATAATTAGCTAAATCATACCTAACATCATATTTTTCTTTTCCAAAAGCCTCACTACAAAAATCATTTAGACTATCTGAAATATTAAAGAGTAAGTCTCGCTTTACATACAAATCTTGTCGTTCACTTTTAGATAAGCTTCTAAAGGCACTACTTTCAGTATAAGATTTGACATCCCTCCATTGTTTTTTAAGCTCATTATATAGATATGAGGCCCCAAATTTCCTACTTTCTTCATCACCAGTCATGTCCTTAGCAAATTTCTTAAACATTGTCTCAAGCTTGAGCTCTTTTAAGTTTTTCGCAATCTCAGCACTATTTTCAGCCTGTGTCTTAAGCATTTCAGTAGTCAACTTAGCCTTACTTATCCCATCCTGATAATAATTTAACCCATTCAAATAAGATTTCACCTTAAAATCAGCATCCCTATTAAAGAAACTTCGCACAAAATCTGCAGAAACAGCCTTTTTCTCATAATATATGCGATCTCTTTCACTCAGATTAAAAAGGTTTGATTCATTCTCACCCTGCAACTTATTTTTATCAGCAGAAGAAACTTCATCCTCGCTACTTACGCGCATCTTTTCATTCTGATTAGATTCTCTTATTAATGCTATTTCTTCGCTTAATTTCCTATAAGACTCAGTTTTCTTCTCATTCTGAAATGCGTCGATCACCGTACTAGGATCATTAGAACCAATTTCCTGCCCCATCAAGTAGATAAGATTAACCTGAAATCCATTTAATAGATTTAATGCAGCCTCATATTGCCCCTTATTAATTTCCGGCATAGCATCTTTATAATCATCCGAATTAAAAACCTTCCCTGTCGCTTTGCAGAGTTCCGCTGCAGCCTTCCTTGGGTCATAGAAAGAAAGTAATTTATTTTTTGCAGAAAATAGTTCATTAAACATCTTAGTATAAAGTGCCTTTTTCTCCGACTCTGTACTAATTTCTATATCATCTTTAATTCTACAGTAGTTCAATAATAGGTTCGACCCAAGATTACTACCCATTAAGAAATCAACTTTTTCGTTAGAAAGTTCCTCTTTATTAGTGTTCTTCAGATAGTCTTCACGACTATCTATTATCTGTTGTACTCTACTCATACTCTCGGAGTTTGTATCCAATATAGCGTCACCAATAAATACACCATCATGAAAACCAGCAACCTCAATGGTGTTTGGCTTAGGTAGTAACGAGGCGTAGAACTTATTTATCTCTTCGCGTTTTTTCTTCTCCGGGTCGACCTCAGCTTCAGATTTCTCAGGGCTTACTGCTGGCCTATTATGATGCCCCGCCACACCAGTTCTCATAAACTGTCTAAACTGTGCCGCCGTCACGCCTTCGAAATCACCATCATCTTTTTTGTCAGCATCTGGAGTCGCATCAACCTTATCATCAACCGAATTCACATTGGCTGAATTATCCTGATTTTCATTTTTCGACCCAAGCACTGATTCTAGCTGTTTTCGTCGCTCTTCTGCCTTGCGCTGCTCCTCAGCCGCTATCTCTGCGACTAACTTCGCCTTACGTTCTTCCTCGTCAACGCTCACAACCTCTTCCAAGCTAGTTCGTTCATCCCAAAGCGTATTAGCCTCGCCACGTAGTTTTTTAAGCTCCGCTCTCTGTTCAGCCGTCAACTTCCCACCATTCATCGCCTCATATTCAGTGCATTTTTTTCGGAATTCATAGTCTTTCTGATCAAAACGTTTCACGCTCTCCGCGTATTTCTCATCATCTTCTTTCATCCGTTTTTCAGCCAAAAATCCAAAGCGACGCATGTCGAAATCTTTGTTGATATTCTCATTCACCTTCTCCAGTGAATTTAATTTATGATTCATCAATGAATCACTAATTTCACCTTTTTTATTTCTGACGATAATTGATTCCTTAATACGTGCTGTATTTTCTAATTTTTTGGTCTTTGTCTCATCACCATTAACCACCTCTGCCCCCTGATTAATCTTATCCATAATGTCGTTCACAACATACAAAAACGCGTCATCATTGTGATCAGTATTATAATTATTAGAAGCATTTTTCAAACGATCCTGTACGTCAAAAATCTGCTTTTTTGCCCACCCCTCATCAGCAAAACCCAGGCCGACCTCCTGCTTCATTTGTGCCGAAAGCTCTGCATTCAAAAAATTCACAATCGCCTGTCGCTTTTTACCGTTTCCAATATCTTCTTTAGAAAATTCCAAACCTTTTTTATCCTGCTCCTTATTTTGTTCAAGATTTTTATTCTCATTATTATCTACATGAAGATTATCAATATTATTTCCGCCCCCAAGATTATTCATATTTTTCATTTTTTATTCTCCTATACCTCAAGATTCGTCATATTTTAATTAAGCTAAAAATTCCTCACGAAAATTCAACATCGCTTTTCGTGCAATCTGTGTCGTGTCAATGCCAGCCTCTCTTACAATCTCCGCGATCAACTCTTCGCTGGCTCGGTTTTCATCATAAGCAGCATTGATTTTATCTAAAAGATAATCTGGTAGATTCATTAAAATCTCCGTCATTACGGCATCACTCAGCTTCTCCTCTAGTTCTGCTCTTAATCTATCTGTTTTTGGCACTCTTTTCTCATCAATCATCTGATCGATAAACCTTGCAAGAACCTCCTTTTGAGATGTGGTAAAAGTATTACCCTCGTCTTTCATGCAAACACCCTTTCAATTAAAATATGACTTTTAAATAAATATACCGCTTATTCTTTAAAATGTCTAGATTATGAGATAAAAAACTACGCAACAAAGCCCTCTCTATTCACGTCTAAGCTGTTCAATCTGCTTCAAAATCTCCACCGTTTTCTCTTCGTCATTCTCAAATTCCACCAATTTTTCTGTCAACTCAGAAATCCTGCGTTTCTTTAATTCTTCCTTGTATCGGCTATTTAAACTTGCCACTTCACGTGTCAACGCCTCTTCTTTCATTCCGGCGTATTTTTCTTCAAAAATCAAAGAGAGCTCTTCCAACCTCATCTCGTCTTCCGGGATTTCAAGTCCTATCTCCTGCCCTACCGCTCCCCCATAAACCAAAATTGCCTGCAAGCTATCCTCAAGACTCTTCATCACCGCCATCGACTCACCGAGTCCAGAACCCATCGTCTCCTGTTCTTTCGTCGCCACCGGCTTTAATCGCACCGTTTCCGCCGTAATCTTCTTCGCCTGTAAATCCTCAACCGTCACATCCAGCTTTCTTGCCACCATCTGTTCATAATGCTTTCGCTCCACCGGATCTTCTATATAAGAAATAATCTTCATTGCCATATCAGAATATTCCTTCTTTCCCGGCCCCGTCATTAGATTCAACTTACTTTCATATTTTTTTAAGATCCAATCCACCGCCGGCATTCTTTCCTCCACGCATTCTTGCCACAATTTTGGATCAATCTTAATTAACTCGTCTGGATCTTTTGCCTTTCCATAGCCTGAAATTACCGACAATGAAATTCCAATCTTTCCCGCCAGCATAATAGCTCGCTCTGCCGCTTTCACCCCAGCCTCATCTCCGTCATACGCCAATCGTATGTCAGTTGTTAATCTCGACAAAATCTTCAGGTGATTTTCCGTCATTGCTGTTCCTGAAGTCGCCACCGCTTCCTTCACTCCCGCCTGATGCGACGAAATCACATCCATATTTCCTTCCACAATCACCACAAAATTACTTTTTCTGATTGCTTCTTTCGCCTGTGAAAGTCCAAAAATAAATCGCCCCTTATTAAAGAGTCTCGTCTCTGGCGTATTTAAATACTTTGGTTCTCCCTTCTCGATAATTCGACCCGTAAAACCGATCACTTCTCCAGTATTAGCATCCAAAAACGGAATCATCATCCTGCCCTTAAAAAGGTCACCATCGAATCGGTTTACTAGTCCCGCTTCTCTCGCCTCTTGCAAGGAGTATCCCCTTTTCTTCAAAAACTCCATCAAGCTATTCTTTGAATTTGGCGCATAGCCAATTCGAAAATCCACAATCGTATTTCTATTTAACTTTCGACTATAAAATACATACTCACAAACCGACTTGTTCTTCGCTAGACAAACCTGAAAATACTTACATGCCAACTCTATCACTTCCTTAGCTCGCATCTTAAGACGCGCATTTATCTCATCGCTTTTGTCGTATCTTTTTAGTTCCACCCCTGCTTGCGCAGCCAGTTTTTCCAAAGCCTCTCGGAAAGTAATCCCCTCCACCTCCATAATGAAACTAAAAATATCTCCGCCCTTATTCGCCGAAAAATCATGCCAAATCCCCTTCTCCGGCGACACCATAAAAGAAGGTGTCTTGTCCACACCCCAAGGCGATCGTCCCTTCAGTGTTCTCCCAGCTCTCTTAAGCTCAATATACTGCGAAACTACATCCTCAATCGGCAACCTTGCACGAATTTCCTCCTTAGCTTCCTGCATTAAGACTTCATTCTCCAATCTATCGACTTCCTCATCAGGTCTTCCTCCACGTCTTTTATAAATTATACCATCTCAAATCTGTTATGCTATAATAATCACATGGATAAAATGGCATACTTGCAACAAATTGCGAGCGACAACAAAAACCATCATAAACCTTCTGGTTCAGGGTTTGATATTCTTTCATACCTTACGCCCAGAAATATTCTTATCGCCGTTATTTCTATCTTCTTCCTCATCGGGGCATCGCTACTTTTTAATACCAAAAAAACCATCGATACTCGTGACCGCGATCTTCTTATTCGAAGCTATTTTATGGCAAAATATCTCAACGATGAAACAATTTCAAAATATGGCGATCTCTTGAAGTCTTCCGATCTTCGTGCTTATACCGCCTCTCTCAAAACAGTTCTTAGCGAACTTATGCTCACCGAGTCCAAATCTCTCAATGAAGAGTTTGGTATCGAAGACGTTTCCGATCTTGAAGAAGATACCATTGCCCAAGATGAGAAATCTAAAAACAAAACTCTAAATTCCACTCTTGAAACCGCCCACCTTTCCGCGCATCTTGACCGTGTCCTTGTTCGCGAATTCACACTTCAACTCACCTATCTCATTAACTATCAAACTGAAGCCCATGAGCGCACCACAAAACCTAACGCCAAAACCGCTACAGATACAGAAATTAAAAATCTCACCAATCTCAAAAACAATTACGCCACTTTCAATACTAAAGCCGTCTAATCTGCTGTAGTAATATTTCGGTTTTCGTTTATAATTAACATTATGAAAAATCCTGATTTAAAAACCGATTTAAAGAAACTAAAGAAAAAAATTACAAAAGTTAATCCCATCCTTAAAGAATTTCGTGACTTTATTAACCGCGGTAGCGTTCTTGATCTAGCTGTAGGCGTTATCGTTGGTGGCGCCTTCAATAAAATCATCAGCTCCTTAGTCAACGACCTTATTATGCCTGTCGTCGGCGTCGTCCTTGGTGGTATTGATTTTACTAGCCTAGAAATCACCATCCCTAATTTCTTTGGTGGATCTGGTGCAGCCCACATTCGCTATGGTAACTTCATCCAAAATATCGTTGACTTCCTCATTGTTGCCTTCTGTGTATTTATCTTCATCAAATTAATTAATAAATTCTCAGCTAAGAAAGAAACTGAAATCAAAACTGAGCCAACCACTGACGATAAAATTCTTGCCGTTCTCGAAGAAATTCGCGATCAACGCAAAAAATAATCCACTAAATTATAAAAAGCCACCAAATTGGTGGCTTTTTTCTTTGCATCGATAAAACACTTATGTTAAAATAAAACCATCGAGTACTATGCCTCATAGTAATATTGTCGGCCATATCAAACAAAAAGGAAAAAAATGTCAAACAAAATCCATAAAAAGGTTTTCAAAAACTCAATCACATCGAAAGTTTTTACCATTCTAGGTTTTCTCCCAATCCTCGCCCTTACTGCTATTTTTTCTATGTTCACACATTTCCCTCAAACTAAAGTTTCAGCCGCTCCGTCATCCCCAACTAACCCTAGCCTCTCCATCACCGTAGATACCGCTGCCAACATCCATTTTAATGCCACCGATCTTAATAACTCTGCTTTTAAAAGCCAGGCCTTTGGCGTTAAAGTCACAACCGACTGTCGCACTGGTTACACCATTTCACTTTCTGATCAAGATGAAGATACTGATCTAAAAAGCGCCAATCCTCTAAATACGACCAACATCACCTCGATCGCTGCCGACACCGCAGCTACCAACTTCACCGCTGCCACTTGGGGCTACTCACTAGACAATACTACCTTTAAACCCATCGCTAAAAAATCCGCCCCTGTTGCCATCAAAACCACCAGCGCCCCTACCTCAGCCACCGGCGAATCCACTAGCATCTTCCTAGGTGTCAAATCTGCCGCCACTCTCCCCACCGATACTTATAGCGACATTCTTGAAGTCTCCGTTGTTACCAACTATGTCCCGAATACTGCCACCTTCCTCGATGGTAACGCCTTTAGTACTCTAATCAACACTAATATCCTGGCCAACACCAATAACCTTCGTC
>CALFGG010000090.1 GCA_937958235.1 uncultured Candidatus Saccharibacteria bacterium | reverse complement strand
TCTTTTTCTGAGGAAATCAAAAACGCGTTAGGAGGCCAAAAGGATCTAGAGGGTAAATCAATACTATTTTGCTGGGATCAAAATAAAACTGAGAATAATGGGATAGTTAGCCTCTAGTTAGAAATTAACTATAAAAGAGACCCAAATTTGGGTCCCTTTTTACGACTATTCTTTTATCTAAATTACTGCTCGACTCGGCGCATACTAAGGGAGAGACGGCCCTTATCGTCAATAGCTTCGAGGCGAACCTTTACCTCGTCACCAAGATGAAGAGCATCCTCTACTTTGTCGAGGCGCTTCTCTGAAATCTGTGAAATATGAAGCATACCGTCGACACCAGGTAAGATATTTACGAAAGCGCCAAAGTCTTTAATATTGACGACTTTACCCTTATAGATTTTGCCGACTTCTGGCTCTTCAATGAGACCCTTAATCCAATCAATGGCATGTTGGATTTTCTCAGGATCGGTACCAGAGATAGTAATGAGACCAGAATCATCGATGTCGACTTCTGCACCAGTTTCCGAGGTAATCTTATTAATCATCTCGCCACCTTTACCAATGATAGCGCCAATCTTATCAGGATTCACCATTAATTTCTCGATACGTGGAGCATATGGAGAGAGCTCAGGACGAGAAGCTGGTAGTATGGACAGCATATGGTCCAGGATGAACATACGACCTTCATGGGATTGGTTAATGGCTTTTTCAAGGATATCGATAGGGAGACCGTGAACTTTCATATCCATCTGAAGCGCGGTAATCCCCTGCTTGGTACCCGTAACCTTAAAGTCCATATCGCCCGCAAAATCTTCGGCATCCATAAGATCAGTAAGAACATGTGGAGTTTCACCGTCAAGCATGAGACCCATAGCGACACCAGAGACTGGACTTTTTAGAGAAACACCAGCATCCATCAATGCGAGACATGATGAACAGGTGGCAGCCATGGAGGTAGAACCATTTTGAGACATAATTTCAGTTACAGAACGGATGGCGTATGGAAAATCTTCTTTGGAAGGAAGCACTGGAAGTAATGCCCTCTCTGCTAGGTAGCCATGACCGATTTCACGACGACCTGGAGAGCCAATACGGCCAGTTTCGCCAACGGTATAACTTGGGGCATTATAATGATGCATATAGCGACGTTCACCATCAGTAATCTCCATAGTATCAACAACTTGCGCATAGGAAAGAGGAGCCAACGTCACAATATTCATGGCTTGGGTAAGACCACGAGTAAAGAGTGAGGATCCGTGAACACGAGGTAAAATTGAAACCTGAGAGCTGAGAGGTCGAACTTCGTTAAGCTTACGACCGTCAGGACGTACGCCATCCTCAACAATGGCACGGCGAACCTCGTGATGGATGGCTAGTTCATAGGCATTATGGAATTCATCCTTCAAACGAGCATCATAATCAGCGATTTTTTCTTCTGGAGTATCACCTTCACCAAGTTCAAGGGCAAATTCTGCGTCCATCTGATCACGCAAAGTGTCAGCTATACGCTTACGATCTAAGACGTTGCCGCGAATTTTGGTACCAGTTTGACCGTCTTCGCCTTTAAAATGAGTGCGGGTCCAAGACTCAACCTTATCAGTAATTTCTTGGTTTGGTAGGCTTAATTCGTAATCTTTTTCAACTACGTCAAGTTTATCACGAAGTTGTCTTTGAAGGTCTAGGGCTGGCTGAACATTTTCAATAGCCCAGCGCATGGCATCTATGATTACATTTTCTGGAACTTCGTTGGCTCCAGCTTCCACCATGACGACTTTCTGATCCTTAACGGCAACGACTAGGTCAAGGTCAGACTGCTCACGTTCATCTTGATTTAAGAAGGCCTTAAATTCACCATTAACGCGACCAATTCGAAGACCAGCAATTGGACCATCAAAAGGTACGCCAGCATTTAATAGAGCCGAGGAAGCGGCCAACATAGCAATGACATCTGGGCGGAAGTTTGGATCCATAGAAAGAACGGTGGTAACAACCTGGACTTCCTGGCGGTAACCTTTAGGAAAGAGAGGACGAATTGGACGATCAATAAGTCGACCAATCAGTACAGCCTCATCAGCTGGTTTACCTTCACGCTTGATAAATTTTGAACCTGAAATTTTGCCTGCTGCATAAAACTTTTCTTCATAGTCGATAGAGAGTGGGAAGAAATCTTGAACAACCGGCTTCTCGCTAACGACGACTGAACCAAGTACGACAGTATCGCCGTAGGTGACAAGAACTGATGAGGTTGTGCGAAAACCGACGCGATTTACTTCAATTTTAAGCTCACGCCCGCAAAAATCGGCAGACACACTAAATGTGTGTTTACCAGTAGGATTAATTATTTCCATTTTTTCCTTTCTCGGGAAAACACCAGATAACTACTCTAGTAAGCCAAATGATAAACTAAAGAGAATCTCATGTCTGAGGCTCTAGGGGACTTATCCGCCGTCTTCCCTTTTATTGTTATGTATTAATTGTATCATGAAAAGCTATTTAAAATGCCTATATCATTGAATATTAAGAAATTAACAGCTGAGAGCTACTGTTTTGAATATAGTTTTGTGTTTTTCATGTTTTATGTTATAATATCCTGCGTTCGGTGATTATCTTAGTACTAGACTAGATAGAAAGGGGGATAGTTTTCTTAAATCACCAATTTGGAAATATTGTGAGCTATAGCTCAAGAACATTTAGAGAAAGGATCGTAGAAAATGACAGATACGATACGTAATATTTTTGATTTTGAAGGGTTGATTCCGCCCATGGACATCGTAATCCAGTTGAAGGGATTCGAAAATAACTCCTATATAATACAGGAGGAACAAGAAAAACTTTTTTGTTATCAGCTAATCGAGCAGGTATTCGTGCCGCTGAGAAAACAAATTCGACTCGATAGTAATATCGACCTGGTAGTAACAATGGTAAACACTGGGGTGAGGGGGCAGAGGAGAATCTCATTCCACTTCAATACGGCCGATGTAATTTACTTCCAGGAGAAGGATCTCTACCAAGTAATTACTCGTCGAGAGGGCGTGACTGGCAATATTTATGAACTCATGAATGATGCCAGATTTGTGCGCATGCATTATACACACAAGGAGTATTACGATAAGTACAAGAGAGAAAACAGTCGTAATCAGGCTGCGAGTAATCCAATGAGAAAAAAGAAGGTGATCAGAAAGATGAAGCGTCCTAATATTGCAGAAATTAATGAGAGAATTAACATCTCGGTTCGACGTTTTAGAGATGCGATCAATGACTATATTGATACTAACTTCGAAGAAGGAACCGAGAAGCCTGGAATTGTTGGAGTCTTCACAAGGAAGAACCCTACATAACCCTATGATCTGATCTGAAGCCCCACCGCGCGTGGGGCTTTTTTAAACTAAACTTGAAGTTTAAAATTTCAGATTAGTGTAAAGAATAAAATAATATAAGACACCAAAAAACCCACTGACGTGGGTTTTTGAATTTATTTGCGGAGTCCGAGTTTTGCAACTGTGCCTTTGTAAAGGTCGAAGTTGGTTTTCTCAAGATACTTCAAAAGACGTTTGCGGCGACCAACCATCTGCATAAGTCCACGACGAGCCATGAAATCATGCTTATTGACCTTAACGTGCTCGGTTACTTCTTTGATGCGCTCAGTTAGAATAGAGACCTGAACCTCTGGAGAACCAACGTCCTTTTTGTCACGGGCAGTAGCAGCAATTGCCTTAGCTTTATTCTCTTTTGTAATCATATTGGGTGAATTATACCACGCGACGATAATTTCATCAAGGGTAAACAGATGACTTTTCTGTCAAAATCTGGCTAACAAGATTAATATGTAGTAATTTCTAATTCCCCATCGATATATTCACCAAGAAAAACTTCACTTATGGAGGTAATTTTTTGCTTTTTAAGTTCTTGATCAAGCCATTGTTCATCCTTACTAATCACCTCAAGGATGTCATGATGTAATTGACCGTCGGTAATAAGTGGGAATTTAGGATTCTCTTCGCCGGCATGAACGACAATGAGCTGACCGTTTTGTTCTACAACAGCGCGTTTAACTTTCTTAGAAGAGTAAATATTATTAGTGCGAAGCTTAAAAGCAACATCATGAGCACTGAGGCCAGCCTTCTTGCAGTTTTCGATGTTGATCTTACCATGATCAATAATAATCAGAGCTTTACCATCAAGAATTTGTTTAACTTTGACATTGTGGGTTTTAATAAATTTAAGAGAAAGAACCAGGATACACCAGATAAATAAAATGCTAATATATTCCAAGATTGCAATTTGCTTATTGTAAATTACACCACCAATGATACCACCAAGTACGTAGTTTTGGACCTGATCACTGGCCGAAGATGGAGCAAGATTCCCCTTACCAGTCACATTAATAACAAAGATGAGAGCCAAGAAGCCGATCAGCAGCTTGATAGCAATCAGGATAAAATCATCCATGGTTTCCTTTCATTAATTATTATTTTCGCCCATAAAATCGGACAACTTGACAGCATTTTCTATCTGATAATTGCCAACCTGAGTACGGCGGAGAGCCGTGAGATAGGCACCAACCCCCAAGGCTTTACCAATATCTTCACCAAGAGTTCTAATGTAAGTGCCACTCGAAACATGGGCTCTGATGACGAGTTCAGGATAATTATAGCTAAGAATTTCGATAGCATAAATTTCAATTTGGCGAGTGGGCATAGATACTTCTTCACCACGGCGCGCCAATTGATAAGCGCGTTGGCCGTTAATTTTGACGGCGGAAAAAACGGGTACAGTTTGCGTGATTTTTCCGACAAACTTTGTAACTACTGTTTTAACCTCCTCAAAAGTAGGAATGACTTCGACGTACTGATCAGTAATTTCACCTTCGGGGTCACCAGTGGTACTAGTTTTACCAAGACAGATAGTTGCCTCATACCTTTTATCAAGCTTTAGAAACTGATTTGAGAGTTTGGTGGCCTTATTCGCTAGAAGAATTAATAGACCGGTAGCAAAGGGGTCAAGAGTGCCGGTATGGCCAACTTTCACCTTCTTCCCTGCCTCCATCGAGAGTCGACGACGAATTCTTGCGACTACACCAAAAGAACTAAGCCCGGCTGGCTTATCTATAAGGATAATATCCTGTTTATGTTGGCTATCTTGAGTATTCATTACTAATGATAATAGTGAAAGACAATATGTCTGTCAAAATTTAATAGGTACCCGGAATACGAAAGGCAGAAGGATCGACTGGAGCGGTGGGCGCTTGAGGGGCTGGTGAGGGCTGAGGAGTTGAAGCTGGGGCGGACTGAGTTGTCGGAGCTTGAGGAATTTGAGGAGTTGGAGTGGCCTCCGGAGTAGGCTCAATAATTGGGGGAGTTGGTAGGACACTAGGGGCAACCGGCGGCAATGGCATATTAGGAACAGTCGGCTGCATAGAGTAACCATTCTGGATTGGAGTAGGCTGAGCTGGCACCACTGGTGCTGGGGCTGGAGGTAAGAAAGCTTCAGGCTGTAGAAAATCTGGAATAGGAGTACTAGTGGCCGGTGGGGTGGCTTGGATAAAGTCTGTCATTGGGTCGGCAAGAGTAGTTGGGGCTGGCTGAGGCTCTGGAGTTGGTTGGGGATTTGGAGCTGACTGCGGTCCTGGAGTTGGTTGTAGATTTGGAACTGGCTGTGGTTCTGGAATTGGCGCAGTCGGCATCGTCGGAATAGCTGGAGTTGAATATTCTGGGATAGTGTTTGTATATTCGGGGTTAGGGTAGTTGGTATTCTGTGGCATAGTAGGCATGGCTGGAGCCGACAAAGTGGCGATATTTTGACCAGGAATATAGTTTACGATTGGCTGCTGTCCAACAGATAGAGGGTGGGTTGGAGTTGGTTGAGGATTTGGCACTGGTTGTTGTGACAGCGACTGATTAATGTAGTCACCTTGGTTAATAAGACTTTGGTAGCCAACTGGATTTTGGATGGGTGATGGCTCAGCAAGAACTTCATCCATGAGCCGACTCATATCTTCCCCGGATTCTATGATAGGATCAGAAATGGTATGGCCTACAATATCTGGACTGGACTGGAAGGGCAATGGGTTAACTGGAGGAAGTTGGGATTGCATTGAAGGGGCCGAAACTGGTTGTTCAGGAGGAAGTGGCTGAGCGTATTGCTGAGGTTGGAACTGAGGAAATGGCTGAGTTTGTGGTTGAAATTGGACTTGCGTCTCAAACTGGGCTTGTGCCTGAGGTTGCATTTGTGCCTGAGGTTGAGCTTGTGGTTGGAACTGCATAGAAACCTGCGGGATGTCATAGGTTTGTGGCTGGACTTCTGGCTGAACTTGAGGAGTAGCCTGGACTTGAGAGGGAGCCTGAACCTCTGGAGCAGGTTGAGCTTGTGGGGTGAATTGAGTTTGTGGGGTGGCTTGAATTTCTGGGGCGACTTGAGTCTGTGGAGTTACCTGAGTCTGTATATCAGGAGTACCAGCAAGATTATTAGTTTCCTGATCTGTGTTGGTCATGGATGCAGTCATACGAGCCAATTCGTCCATCACATTACCGGTAGTAAGTGGGGTGGCAGAGAGACTTGGCTCTTCGCCTGGAAGATTTGGCAGCTGAGAAGCCTCAGAGGATGCTTCTTGGTTATTCTGAAGATTAGTGGTTTGAGCAGCGAGATTTTGATTAACGAGCTCTTCAAGCTCCTTGAGTCCAGTATTAGAATTATTAGGATCAGAAACAGTTGGAGTATCTACCGTAGCTGGAACACCTGCGGTAGTTGGAGTGTCTGAAGAGACTGGAGTCTCTGAAGCAGCAGGGATGTCTGAAGAGGTGGGGGCCTCTGGAGTAGTAGTGGTGTCTGAAGAGATGGGAGCCTCTGAAGTAGCAGAAGCATCCGATGTGGCTAAGTTTTCTGGAGTAGCTGGAGTCTCTGGCTTAAGGATATTAGCAGAGATTAACTGTTGATCGGCACCAGCCTCCATTAATTTTGAGGCGACAGCCATAGTGGTTGGCTTGGTGCGATTGTTGGAAAAGCGTTCTGTGGCAGAGAGAATACCTGTTAGTAGAGCGGTTGCAACTTCTTGAGAAAGCTCGGTAATTTCAAGTTCTTTAAGGAGATCATAAACCATTTCACAGACGGAAGATTTTTCAGGATCACTCCACTCAAGATCAGCAAAACGACCTGGCAAGCCCGAAGTAATATTGATTGCGCTGGCGTCATGCATGATGCGACCATATTCTGAAAGCGCGGAATCGATTTCGGTGCCAGCATTAACATTAAAGACAATCACAAGGTCAACATTGTAGTCACCATAAGAATATTCGAGATCTTCCTTTTTAACTTGCCCCTTGTACGGCGTGATATAGATTTTCACATAGTCGCCATCAAGTTTATAAGTGAGATGGTCGGCTTTGGATTTATTCAACGCAATAATGAAGTCCTGTAAGCTACTTGTGTCTTTTTCAAAGGTTTCTTCGGGCTTTAGAAATTCAAGGGCATTTGGAGTCTTACCAGAATAAATAGCTGTGACATGCTTCTTCTGCTGATCTAAAACAATGGCAAGAGCGATGGCAGCAGATATTTCGTCGAGATTGGGATCCTTGGAAAGCGCAATAAGAATATTTGCGCCACGCTGGATTTTTTCAGCAACTTTTTCAGGTAGTTGCTGTGGATCAATGCCAAAACCTAAAGAATCTGGTCGCGGAGCTTTAGCGCTTGAAGAAGGACCAGGTTGATTGCTGGTGGCATTTTTCGTATTGTTTTGCGCGTTTACATCCATTGTCTGTGTTGACCTAATTTATTTAAATTTAACATAAGAATTATATTTTGACAAGCAAAGAGGAGACAGAACGGGACGGATATTAGGGGGAGTGGCCTAACTTTTAATAACGTGGGGCCAGTTCCCTTTGATAGACAACCTCAGCGATACCAGAACGCTGAGCCTGCCCGATACCCCAATAATAAGCATCGGAGCGAAGATTAAAGATCTCTGCTGGAGCAACAGAACCATCGCTGGAAATGGCATAATATCCACCTTCATGTTTGTCATATCTAGTACCAAGAACACGCTGATCGGCAGGAATGCCAGCCATTAATCCACCGCCGTGGTTTGCACCACCAGTGCGCTTTAGAGTAAGACTCTTGGCAAAAACTGGTCCATTAAAGATGATGGTTTCAGAACATTGCTCGGCAGATGGCTCATTAACATCACTACAAGTGTTGAGGTTGTTAGAAGCGTTATCTTCGTCCAGAATCAACCAGGCGTCGACGCGATTAACCTTGCTTAAGACATTAATGTTCTTTGCAAAAATGAGGATCTGTGGAAGCTTAGTGATTGATTCGGTGGAGACGTCGGTGTAGGTAGCCTGTTTGGTGGAGGTTTCGTATTGACAATTATTACCACCAAAGGCCGAGTAGCAGAGATTCTGATCAATTGTCAGAGTACCATCAACATAGAGTACGAGAGTGTTATTTTGTTTATCAGCAGTAGTGATAGTCTTATACAGCGTGTCGTAGGTACGGAAAAGAGTGTCTGTTGCCTTAGGATTATGATCTGGTAGTTGAATCTGCGACAAATTAACATCACCTCGAATGTAGGTGTTTTGTAGACCTGTATCGTACGTGGTGATTTTTAGACTACTATTTTTAGCAATGTTATCGCGATACCTGGCTTTTAGACGAGACAGCAGGCCGGAAGGTAGTCCATAAACCCCAGACTCTCCAATATTTTTTCGGTTTGCAATAGTAAGGTTATAGATATTGTTTGACGGATTAGAACCGCCGGTTGGTAGATTATAATTATAGCCTTTTTCATAGCCCAGAGAAGCACCAGAACCAAAGCCATAAACACGACCACCAGCAATTACATGATATTCATCCCAAGAACCAAAGATTTTCTCAGCAGCACTTGGATAAGACGAGAAACTTTGTCCAGGAGTTTTACGACTGACGGCAGCCTCGATTTGACCATTGGTGAACATGCCGCCACCCCAAACTTGGAAGTTTGGTTTTTTAGCGATTGTCACACAAGAAAGATCGGAGACATTAAATTTGGTTTCATCACCGCCCGAAATAGCAGGACCTGAGGTATTATTATCGACGGTATTGGTTGTAGTGTTATGCGAGGAGGCTGGCCAAATTGAGGTGGCTGTACAGTATTTATAGCCCACATATTCACCGTTATCTGGAACAGTGCGAGAGAAAATATCTGAATCTTGATCACTACCATTGTAATTGCCTTCCGGATTCATTACGCCCTTAACCGCCTTAACAAGGTGACAATTATCAGAACCATAATAGCGACAAACATCTTGATCAGAACGATCATCGCCAGAAAGCGTATGAAGGCTGGTGTGAGGCGGAATTAATAACTCATAGATACGAAAGGTTTCTTTATCGGAAGTATGAGTGGCGTAAGGATTTTTAGCAACCATGGTGTTTGAGCGAGAAAGAATGTGGTAGGAACCACTAATATTGACCTGTTCGCCACTGAAAACCACGTTATCTGAATCAATAGAACTTGTTACATAGGTATTGAAGTTATATGGAGTAACAACACTAGCCCCAGTATAGCGATCACCGTAGTCTCTTGAGGCGATTGGGTAGTAAATAGAGCGCGGATTACTTTTATATCTTACTTTACTGCCCTCTTCGCAACTTCCTTCACCAGTACATGAGTAGCTAAATGTACCCCAGGATGTACCTTTGAGGCTTGGGAGTTGACCAGGGGTAATAACTTTATGATTACCAGGATGACCTACAAGGTATGGATCCGTATCTTCAGTAATACCCACAACACCTTGGTCATTATAGTTCCCTTGCGCGTCTTTAGCACGGAATGTGCCAGCGTTCTCAAAAGTTTTATTAGTTTGAGTGTCACTAGTAGCAGTATTAGTGCCACAACTACATTCACCACTAACCTTAGTAACAGAGCTAACCCAAGATTTTACATCATTATAGGCGATACCCTGGGTAATTTTATTGCCAACTTCGGTGTTACTACCAGTTTGATTTGCTGAGTTACAGTTCGAGACACCTGAAGCAAAGCCGGGGATCTGGAAACCATCATGAATGGCACGATTATTATTTTGAGTAAAAATAGTATTATCACACGAATATGAAGGAGATGGAGAGTCGGTTGGAGATTCGGTATAGAAGCCATAGTCTGTGGAAACAATTCCAGCTCCTGTTATCGCATTGGGGCTCTGAGTCAAGACACTTCGCACATTGCCGTCGGCAAGAGCAGAGTTTTTAAAGAGATAACGATTATCTTCATTATTATTTCGCGAAGCATAAAGCCTGAATCTGTTTGCAATACTCGGCGAATCAGCGGTGATAGTATAGTTCTCGGTATTTTTAACTAAGTCATGACCTACACCTTGTGCCGCATAACAAAGGGCATGCCTAAAGCGAATTGAGTCGCCAGGTCTAGCAAGGACAAAGGGTTGCCATTTTTTATAGTTTTCCGTGCCAGTATAGGAGAGATTTGTGACTTGAGAGATTGCGGCGGTATTTCCTTTGTAGGAGGAACCGATGACACCTGGGACCAGGGCACTACAGATATCGGAGCCCTTTGGCATACAAGTTGGGTCATCGAGAGGACAGTCTTTCCTTTTATCGCTGCAGGTAGGATCAGTATTTGGATCACAGTCTGGTTTTCTATTTTTATCACAGGTTGGATCGTTTGGATCACAACCCTGTGGAGGCTCACCATAAGAACAGAACCAAGAAAATTCACCGTCACGCCACGTAAGGTCATAGCGATTTGCATCATGTCTAAATTGCTCAAACGCAGCCTCAGCAGCATCATATTCAACGTGATATGTTCCTGCACGATTCACATATTTTTCGTGAGGCTTAAGTAGGTTATTCCCTACAGGAGCTTTATTCCTATATAATGGAAACTGAAAATACGCAAACTTGTTTGGACCATAAGCCGTTCCTGCTGGAGTGAAGGTGGGTGCATTATTATAATACTTATGCGAAACAAAGACATAGACTCCTTTTGCTTGCCCGCAACCACGAATCATCTGAGAATCACCACTATAATCTAGATGTCCGGCACTGTTTACATCGATTACGGGTATACTTCTTCTAATAGACTTATATGATATATTATTGACGTCTAGACCTGGATTTTTAGTGAGCAACTCTTCCATTGAAATATGTACCCACTCGCCGCCGCCACCTTGACTGTTATCTTCCCCGCCAGTATTCCAGCTACTATAACAAATCGTGCGAGGACCTCCTCCACACCCATTTATCGGGGCAGAAGTACCACCAGCGGCACCACCAGTACCACGTTCGGCAAGAACTCTTGAAGCAAAGAAGAATGAAGATAAAAAGGCAAACAGCAAAAGGAGGAAAAAGTTTTTATGACGGTTCTTAAGAAGATTGATATACATACCCTAAAAAATGCCTCTTTATTTGCTTATTTATTTTAGTATATAGCCTAAAGCGGAATTGGTCAATTTAAAAGCGCCTAGTGTACTAGGCGCCATAATAGACTTTTCTAAGAAGATCTGGGTCTTTAATTATTCCAGAAATTCTGATAATAGATGAGACCAGTAAAGCGATCAGTTGCATTCCAATCACTAATCTCCGCATCCTTAACATAAGGGTTCTGGATATAATTTCTCATTATTTTCTCCAGCATATCAACCTGAATAAGGTACATATAGCTATCCTCAGACCCAGTTATCTTTACCGTTGGCTGAGTATAAAGTTGATCAACATCTATATAACCAAACCAATTAATATAACCTTGACCATCATGATAGTCTTTGGTTATAAGTTTTGGAATACGATTCATGAGATATCGTCCATTTGAACTGACATATGACTTGTCGGCTGGGAAGAATAACCAAAGGCCAAACGCATCTCCATCTGTAGGAACATAAGGTGGATTTTCTGCGTAATAATTTGTGAAGAACAAATCTATTTCAGTGATTATATTGTCCGTCTTTTTATAATACCTCTGAATATTGATCTGTGTAACCTGATCCTTCTTTCTTGCCGGAAACTGCTTTAAATATCCATAGATATCAAAGCTGCCATCTGTTCTCCAGAATGGCTTGGTCGACCATAATGGATAACCAGTATCTGGATTGATTTCCGGATAAACAAAAGGCTCAGTTCTCATCTTCAGCCAGCGTGCATCACTAGTAGAGTGAGTAGTTTGATAGACGGTCTTATCCACCTGTACCTCAAAGTTACTAGTAACGTAACTTGGATCCTTCGCTACGCCGTCAGGTCCGAGATAGTCAGCTCTCGGAAAAACGGTCATCGGGTTGTCCCTGCCGATCTCCTTTTGAGGTTGATTTGCCTGATCTGTCGGAGACTGGTCCTTTAAGCCGGCATGTGCCTGCTCAGTTTGGTCTCCTTGTCTTTGAGAAGAAGTTTCAGAAGAAACTTGTGTTTCATTCTCTTTCTTCTCGTCTACCTTAGCCTGCTCCTCAACTGCCTTTGCAGCAGCACCTGTAGCATTCTTTTTTACAACACCTGCATATGCTGGTGTAGCAAGTACCATGCTTACGCAAAGAGCCAAGCTTGTTGCCATAACTACTAGATTCTTCTTCATAGTCTTTTTCCCTCCTTTTCAAAGAACCCTCGGGGCCTATTCCCCGTAGTTGCCGTGATTCTACAATGTTTTATATATATAGTCAAGCATAAAAATTTACAAGTGATTTTATATTGCCTTTTTTATAGAGACTTTCCTTAAATTAAGATAGAATAGAGGTATGCCAGAATTACCAGAAGTTGAAACAATCAGACGGGGGCTGAATAATTTTATTTTGAATAAAAAAGTTACTAGTGTTAAGATTCTATGCGACAAATCTTTTATTGGACCAAAAGAACTGATTCTTGCACAAAAAATAATAAATATACGGCGTTTTGGGAAGGCACTAGTAATCGATTTTAAAAATGGAGTGTCGATGATGATACATCTACGCATGACTGGACAACTGATTTTTCGAGCTAGCGGAGAGGAATCGGGAAAAGATTATCTTGAGATGATTAAAGCAGGCGACTTCAAGACCTCACTTTATACCGAAAAGAGTTTTGCAGGAGGACATCCGAGCGAAAGTTTTTATAGTGAATTACCCAATAAACAAACTAGGGCCTATTTCGAGATTGGCGAGCAAGATAATCTTGCAGGAACATTATATTTTAATGATCAAAGGAAGTTTGGTTTTTGTAAGATTCTGGAGACTGAAGAAGTTTTTAATGATAGTTTTATTAAGAAACTCGCCAAAGAACCATGGGTGATGAGTGTGGAGGAATTCAAGAAGAATCTAATGCGACATAAGAATGCCGAGATTAAACCGACGATTTTAGACCAAAGTGTGGTGGCAGGACTTGGGAATATCTATGCTGATGAGGCGTTATATATGACGAAGATACACCCTGAAAGACTCACCTCAAGTCTCAGCGATACAGAAATTGCCGAGCTACTAGAAGCGGCTGGTGTGGTAATGCAACGCTCGATCGATTCTGGAGGAAGCACAATGGCAACCTATGTCAAAGCGGACGGAACAAAGGGTAATTATTTGGAAAAATTTGCGCAAGTGTTTCGTCGAGAAGGTGAGCCTTGCAATCGTTGCGGAACAGAAATTATTAAATTAAAAGTGGCGGGTCGTGGTACACATATTTGCCCAAACTGCCAGAAAAAGTTTTAAATGATTTATTTAATTGATGGCGATGATCGCAAAAAAGCAGAACAAGCAGCACGTGATTTTTTAGGAACAGATATTGAGGTAATTGATGCTGACAACCTAGAAAAACAGGAGCTAGTTTCAATTTTTCAAGGCACGACTCTTTTTATGGAGAGTCGCCATATCTTGATTAAAGATTTGAGTTTGAAAAAAGAGCTATTTTTAGAACTTCCGAAGTTTCTACAAACTGAACACCAAGTAGCGATTCTAGAGCAAAAACTCGATAAACGCAGTGCGACTTATAAGGAGCTGGCGGAGATGGCTAAGGCCGAGCCCCAGAAGATCAAGATAGAGAGCTTTAAACTACCAGAACAAGTGGATACTTTTTTGGTTTTTCGAGTCTTTGACATTGCATTGACCGACGGAAAGAGAGCGGTAAAATTAATGCGCGAGGCGGAGGAAGATAATAATCCTTATGCAACAATTGGCGCTTGGACGAAAAAGGCGGTTGACCTTTTTGCCTCTAAAAAGAATGCGGAAAAAGAACGTAGGATTCTAAAAAGGCTGGCCGAAATTGATATGTTATTAAAACAGACTAACTTCTCTAAAGATCCTTGGGTTGTTTTAGAAAGTTTTTTGATTGAATTATCAAGTCTATAAAATAAACACAAAGTATAGAGGATAAAAAAATAGGATCGCTCGGATCCTATTTTTTGAATTATTTTGCAGATTTTTTGACGGTCTTTTTGGCTGCAGGTTTTTTGGCAGCAGCTTTCTTCACAGTCTTTTTTGGAGCTTCGGTAGCTTCAGTTTTTGCAGCTTTTGCAATCTTAACTAAGTTTGCTTTACGACGAGAAGCGGTATTTTTCTTCAAAAGACCCTTCTTGGCGGCCTTATCATACTCAGACTGAGCTTTTGAAAGATTTTCAGGAGTAGGATCAGCCTTGAAAGCCTTAAGAGCGGCTTTAATAAACTTTTTAATTTGTTGATTCTGCGCAGTGCGTTTGACTGCTTGGCGTGCTGCCTTTTTTGCAGATTTGATAATCGGCATTAATTTAATTCCCTGTGATTTTTAATAATATTCTTTTGACATATTATACATGATATTTCAAGATTGTAAAGAAAACAGATTATTAGCTATAATGCTAGTATGAATGTAATCGAATCACTGGTACTAGGATTGACGCAGGGGCTGACCGAATTTATTCCAGTCTCTTCATCTGGACACCTAGAAATTGTACAAAAATTATTGGGCGCCGGAAGCAGGGCGGAGGATTTTCATTTCTTTCTAGAATTGATCAACTTTGGCACACTACTTGCACTTTTAATTTATTATCGCAAAGAGATTCTAAAAATCTTTAAACAGGTTTTTATAAAACGCGACCTACATATGGCGCTCAACCTTTTAATCACCTCCATTCCAGCCGGAATTATCGGTCTTCTATTATCCAAGTTTATTGAATCACAGAGTTTCTTCTCAAGCCTCACCACGATTGCGATCGCAATGGGTACGGTGGGTCTGGTGATGATTTTCGTAAATAGCCTACCACACCTTTCAGAAACTGATGAAAATAAATTACCCCACCATAGAGCTTTGATCATTGGTCTCGCGCAAGTGTTTGCTTTAATTCCAGGCGTTTCGCGTTCAGGTTCAACAATTATTGCCGGCCGCGTGATGGGTATGAAATCAGCAGCGGCAGCTAAATACTCTTTTCTAGCTTCCCTGCCAATTATGCTGGCAGTCTGCGGAAAGTCACTAATTTCTAGCTCGAGCCGTGCTTATATTGGAGCAAACTGGCAGATGCTACTGCTTTCAAATTTCATTGCTTTTGTCTCAGGCTTGATTGCCTTAAAGATCGTGATGAAGTTCTTCAAAAAAGAGAGTTCGATCCCAACTTTTGGTTACTACCGTGTTATCTTGGCTTGTATTTTACTTAGTATAGTTCTCTTCTTCTAATAAAGAATCGTACAAAAAATCTACACTTGGTGTAGATTTTTTTTGATGTGGACAATCACTCAAGGCTTATTGGTTCTTACTCTTCATCTTCAATAATTTGAATATGAGTATCTTTGAGCTGATATTCATCGACAAAGGATGGAGAGCTCATCATGAGGTCAATACCAGAACCATTCTTTGGGAAGGCGACAATATCACGGATGTTTTTATTATCATTTAGAACCATAAAGATACGTTCAATACCAAAGGCACAACCAGCGTGAGGAGGGGCACCAAACTTGAAGGCGTTTAGCATACCACCAAAGCGTTTTTCAACATATGTGTGGTCATACCCGAGGATGCTGAAGACTTTATACATGACTTCTGGATTATGATTTCTAACGGCGCCAGAACAGATTTCATAACCGTTCATCACCATATCGTACTGATCAGCAACAATAGCGAGCTTTTCTTCATCGGTAGCAGCAGATTCAAGGGCTTTAAGTCCACCCTTTGGCATGGAGAATGGGTTGTGGCCAAAGTCGAGCTTATGCTCGCCGTCGTTCCATTCATAGAATGGAAAATCAACAATCCAACAGAGAGCAACGATGGAGTCATCTTTGAGATTAAAATGATCAGCAAAGGCGATACGGAGTTGGCCGAGAATTTTATTGACCTTAGCACGGTCATCTGAACAGAAGAAGACGGCGTCACCATCTTTAGCACCAGTGACTTCTTTAATTTTAGTCAGTTCTTCAGGTTGCAAGAACTTAGCGATTGGACTTTTTTCAGTACCATTTTCATACATGATATAGGCAAGACCGGAAGCACCAAGTTTACGAGCTTTCTCTGTAAACAAATCAATCTGAGAACGAGTGAGTGAAGCACCGTTTTCGACACGAATAGCTTTGACGCATGGACTCTGAAAAACCTTAAAGCTGGTGTTTTTCAGAATTTCGGTGAGTTCGATCATTTCCATACCGTAGCGAAGATCTGGTTTGTCGACGCCATATTTTTCCATAGCTTCTTGATATGGTATGCGTGGAATATCTTCTGAAAGAAGTTTTTTACCAGCAAAATCAGTAACAAGAGATTTGATGAGAGGCTCAACAGTTTGCCTGACGGTTTCGCCACTATCGACAAAAGACATCTCGCAGTCAAGTTGATAAAAATCACCATAAAGACGGTCGGCACGTGGATCTTCATCACGGAAACATGGAGCCATCTGGTAATAGCGCGAGATACCTCCAACCATGAGAAGTTGCTTAAATTGCTGAGGAGCCTGAGGAAGAGCGTAAAAGAGTCCTGGCCTCAAACGAGAAGGAACGAGAAAGTCGCGAGCGCCTTCAGGACTGGAGTTGGCGAGAATTGGAGTAGTAACTTCAATAAAGTCGTGTTGATCCATGTAGTTTCTAAGATATGAATAAAACTTAGCGCGTCGTTTTAGAGTGTTTTGCATACTTGGACGACGGAGGTCAAGATAACGATACTTGAGGCGAAGCTCTTCACCGGATTCTGGACCATCATCGTGGGTATTGACTGGAGGAGTATCGGAGCGATTAAGAAGCTCCATGCTTTCGACGGCAAGTTCAATGTCACCAGTTTCAATATTAGGGTTTTTAAGATCAGCAGCACGCTCACGAATTAGACCAGTGGCAGAAATAACAAACTCATCACGTAAAGTCTCGGCGAGAGCAAAAGCTTGCTGATTCTCTGGGGTGATGACGAGCTGAATAATTCCCTGATGATCACGCAGGTCAATAAAAATTAAGCCACCATGATCTCGGCGGGAATTCACCCAACCAGCAACGGTAACGGTTTCGTTTATTTTAGTCTTCAATTCTCCAGTCAATATTCTCATAAAAACATAATACCATATCTTGGGGGAATAGAGGAGAATAGAAGACTCGACTTAGTAGATTATTAAGTCTAATCAAGTACTCTATGGTTTTGTATTTCGGTTAAAGCATCTTTTGCTAGAGAGATAAGAGCGGCATATTCCTCTCTTGATCTTTCGATGCCATCATTCATATTTTTCAATTGAATATATAATCTTGATGTTATTGGAAATTTTTTCTTAAAATCACCAAAACCGAGTTGCTCCCATTTATAAATTAGGGCTCCAATACTATCTTCATCATAATTGTCCGCATAACAATCTATACCAAAATAAAAGTCACGAGGATTTTCCGAGGATAACCCCTCTAATTCCCTGCTAATACCGTTTAATATTTCTTGCTTTTTTATGAATTTATTATTTTTGATAGCCCTCATCAAATGTTTTTTCGCTAATTCAACAATTTGACGTTGAGTTTGAATTGATTCTACATCATCTGGTTTCCAATTCGCCAACAGTTCCCAAAGCTTATCAACATATGAGAAGTAATCAGCAAATTCCTCAGTAGGAACTAGCTGATTCCATTTTTCATACAGAGTAAACAATTCGTAATCGTATGTATCTGCATCTATAAATGTAATGTTTTCTGGCTGCTTGTCTGCAAAGTATTTAGCAATATCGTAAATTCTACTCTCAATAGATTGCTTGTTCATGATGTTGTATATAATAGCATAGACTAAGTATCAACTAAAAAAATACCACCTCGATTGAAGTGGTATTTTCCTTACTTACTATTCACGGATAAAGACGTCGTCTTTATGAAGTTTGACCCTTCGGATTAGTAAATAATGAACTCTTGCCAAGGGGCAGGAGGAATTTTCGACTTTTTGCGCGAAGATTCACGTTTAAGTCTACGCATAAGTAAATTTCTTACTCCGTTTAATTCTATTGCTCACGACCGACCACCCACCTCGTTAGTCAAAATACTCTAGAATGACTTGTGGAAAAGAGCAATACCTGAGATTTTAGCAGAAGTGTGCAAAAAATGCAAGTTTTACAGGGGTGGGAATGAGAGTAGCAGCGGAGGTTACCTGGCTTCAACAGATTAGGCTTATGTTTTTGCTTTTTATACTGTTTCATGTAGTCGGTCTTTACAAAGTGCATATTTTTATGTTATAATATACCACATATGGAAGAGATTAATTTAAGGGATTTGCTCAGCTATTTTAAGAAGCACCTAATTTTGTTTATCGTAGTGGTACTTTTTGTGGTTTCAGCTGGAACAATCTATTCAGTATTTATATTAAAACCAGAATATAAGTCACAGGCAACAGTGATTCTTAGTTCTGATAAGTCCAAGAACACCGTACAGAGTGAAATTAATGCAAACAAGAACTTGATTGATACTTATACGGAAGTTGTAAAGTCACATCGCGTGCTCGATCGCGTGAAGAGCGAGATGCAAATTAGTGATACCTACGAACAGTTAGTGAAGAAAGTAACTGTTGCATCTTTGAAGGATACGGAAATTATTAGTATTTCGGTGGTGGACCTAGATAAAAACCACAGTTATTCCCTTGCTAACAAAATTGCCGATACTTTTACAGACGAAATTGGCCAGATTTATAATGATAAAAGTGTCAATGTGCTTGACCGTGCAGTTGAACCACAGAAACCATATAATGTGGACATTGTTAAACAAGAGGCTATTTATGCAGCGGCCGGTATTGTGCTGGCAACTGCTGTCATTTTCTTAATGTTCTACTTTGACCGTACTATTAAGACTACTGAACAAATTGAACAACTCTTCAAACTTCCTATTTACGGTAAAGTTCGTAAACTTGAGACCGAAAAACAGAAACAACAACGCAAGAAGCGCGCCGAGAAGGCCGCAAAATTAGAAGCCAAGCAGGCTGCAAAATTAGAGAAAGAACAGCAAAAAGAGACTAAAAAGGCCGAAAAGCTTGCGGCTAAACTTGAAAAGCAAGAAAAAACCAATAACGAAGAACTTGGTGTTGACTATCAGGATGGTGAAGAGACAGATGCCAAAGAAATACAGTCAGCACAGAAGTCTGAGGCAGAAGTAAAGCCAGTAGTGGAAATCAAGGCAGTTGGCCGCAAGATTATCGCCGAAGAGAAAGCCCTACAAGAGAAGTTAGCCGCAGAGGTGGACGAAGACGAAGCTGAGGTCGAAGAATTCAACGAGGAGATGCTAGATGAGGATTCTGAGTTGGTACTGAGAGATAATCCAAAGTCTAAGGTTAGTGAAGACTTTCGTACCATTCGTACTAGTTTATACTTCTCCCTAAACAAGAAGGGCTCAAACGCAGTTTTGATTTCTAGTTCCACACCAAACGAAGGTAAGAGCTTTATCGCTTCAAACCTAGCCGTGGCCTTTGCGAAGACCAAGAAAAAAGTGCTACTTATCGACTGTGATATGCGCCTTGGTCGCCAGCATGAGATTTTTGGCTTATCCAACAAAGAAGGTTTATCAAATCTTTTAGCCGAAAGTAAGTCAGGAGAGTACCGTAAATATTTACAAAAGACAACTGTTAAAAATCTTTCAATTATTACACGTGGTGTAGTGCCACCAAACCCAAGTGAATTGCTCGATTCTTCAATCATGGAAGAATTACTTGAGAAGGTGAAGCAGAAGTTTGACTATGTGATTCTTGATGGTACGCCAATTGACGGTCTTTCCGACTCATTAATCTTAGCTAAGAAAACTGATCGTTTAGTACTTGTAAGTGCTGCCAACATGACTACGATTGAAGACCTCCAGAATTCAAAGAAAGCACTTGAATCCATCGAAGTTAAAATTTCTGGTGTAGTCCTAAACCGCACCATTGATGAACGTCGTGGCGATAAATATAATAAATATTATAATTAGGTTACTCTATGATTGATTTACACTTACATATTCTACCCGGAATTGACGATGGCAGCGGATCCATCGAGGAGAGTGTAAAGATGGCGAGAAAGCTAGCGGAACTGGGATTTAATGGCGTGTTTTGTACTTCACACTACATCGCCGACAGTCCACAGGCGGCCGATAATCAGACCAAAAATCGACTGCGTGAAAAGCTTCAGACTGAGCTGGATAAGGCTGGCATTAAATTAAAATTGATGCCAGGTAATGAAATATATATTGATCCAAAAATGGTGGACTACTTAGCCAAGGGCAAAGCTTCTTGTCTAGGAAGTGAACTAAATAGCAGGAAGAAACACCAACATGTGCTGTTTGAGCTGCCATTCTATGCGGAAGTTTCTTATCTTCGTGATATCATATTTGAGTTAAAAGCTAAAGGTCTTGTGCCGGTACTTGCACACCCTGAACGCTATTTATTTATTCAAAAAAAGAAGGAAGTGATTTTTGAGATTGTAAAATTAGGGGTCAAATTGCAATCAAATTATGGAAGCATTGTTGGTCAGTATGGCGGTAAGGCAAAAAAGATTATGAAGTTTCTATTAAAAAACCGCCTGGTGAGTTATCTTGGTACGGATATTCACCGCGCAGAAGGCTCGTTGTTCCTTAAATTTGAGAAGGCTGAAAAGAAGATTATTAAGTTGATCGGCGAAACCGAGTATCGCAAAATTATTGCAAATGGCGACGAGCTTGCAAAACCCTTCTTAAATAATTAGAGAAGGCCAAGAATGCACAGCCAAAAAAGGCGCCAAGAGTGTCCACTAAGACATCAGTAAATTGACCGCTGCGCCCTGGAACAAAAAGCTGATGAATCTCATCAGTACAGGCATAGAGAAAACTAGAAAGAATGGCTAAAACAAAAAGTTGTAGGCCATTTTTTTGTGGAAGGGTTTGACGATAGAAAAAGTAGAAGAGGATGCCAAGGATGGCATATTCGGTGAAATGAGCAGTTTTACGAACGATAAAGGTAAGGACACTAGCATCAAGTCCTGAGGTGCGAGATGAAAGGTTTGGAAAAACCTGATGAAGGACCTGGATGATTTGACTGCTCTGAGCATTGGAAGAATCTGAACCAAAGGACGACATGGCAAAGATGAAAAGCATCTGAAAAATTAGAAGCAGCGAAATGAGGAGCTTGGCGTGGCGCTTAAGAAAATCTTTCATGGACTATTTGAGATATTCTTGTAGTTTGGCTTTAGCGCGGTCGACGGACTCTGGATAAGGATGCCAGACAAAGTGTTTTGGCTCTTGATAAGTGAAGGTAGAGGTGATGTCAGCCTTACCATCCACATCAATGAGTTCGGTTTGCCATTTGGCAGGACTTGTAAGTTGTTTTTGAACGAGATACTTCAAATCATCACTGGTAAAATTGGTCTGGACATTTTTAGCAACTGAAGCAAAAATCTGATCAACTTTGCCGAGAATATTCGGATCGTGTTGGAGTTTAGCGATGAGAGCGGAGAGAATTTTTTCTTGGTTACGACCACGTTCGCGATCGCCACCAGCCCAACTGATCGAGACACGTTCCCTGGCAATGTCGAGAGCCTCTGCGCCGTTTAAGTGATAGGTACCAGGCTGATAACTGCGACGACCATGATAAGTATTAATGGCATAAGGTAAGGTAATATCAACACCGCCAAGCTGATCAATAATGGAAGAAGTGGCGTCAAAATTGATGCGAGCATAATAATTAATTTTGATATCATAGAATTTTTCAAGAGTATGAATAGACTCGTTTACACCGTAAAGACCGGCGTGAGTGAGTTTATCTTTTTGTCCGTTCATAGCAAGAGGCACATAGAAATCACGCGGAGTATTGAGTACAAGAATCTGATGCCTGGCGGGATTAAAGACCATAATCAGATTCACGTCCGAGCGAGCGGCGTAAGGCAGGGTGTGATCACGATTATCAATGCCGCTAATATAAACTGTAAACGGAGCATCAAGAGAAGTGTTTTTGGTGGTTTCGATGGTTTTTGGAGTAACCTTCAGAGTCACTTCCTGTAAGACGTGTAGCTGATTCCAGATTTCCTGGTTATTATCTTTGAGAGACTCGAGATTACCATTCGAGAGAAAGATAGTTCGGACAGAGGAAGCTTCTTTAGTGTTGTTTTGATTTATGAGAGAGGAGGTGAGTGAGAGTGTGTCGGAAAAACCAAGATAGTCGGACTGCGTGAGAGATTTGGCCAGAAGACCCTCGCGCGAAGCGGCGTCAGCTTGTAAGTATTGCTCAACAGTTTCCTTGTAGGGGTCGCTACTTAAAATACCGATGCGAATAATCTCACCTTGGCCAGTTTTCGCTAATGAAGAAGAAGCAAGGGTGATGAGACTGTATTTTTCCTCATAGGTCTCGTTTTTGCCGATCTGAGAGCAATAGTCATTGTATTTATAGAACACAAAGGAGAGTGCAATATTGAGGAGGGTGTCCAGAATTAAAAGGATAATAAGTAGGACGATTTTTCGACTGATGATGATCAAGAAAGTGACCAGAAGAAGGTAAAAAATAGCGACAAAACCAAATAGGCGAATCGGTAAGACTTGAGACTGGTAGAGAAAATAGAGCATGGCGAGACTGGAAAGAGCAGCGAGGAGCTGAAAAAAAGATAGGAACGGTCTCGACTTTTTAACGGTTTTTTCTTGTTTCATAGATTAATTATACATCTTTTGGCACCTTAAAGCGATTTTAAAGAACATCCCGATAAACTATAAGCATCATAAACGAAAGGAATAAAATGAAAAGTTATAATGTTAACCTAAACGAAGATGATGAAATTTTAATTAGGAAAACTTTAAAGGAGGAGAAAACTATGAAGAATAAGAGCCAAAACACGAAAAAATCCAAGAAAACTAAACAAATGGATTTGTCGGTGAATGAGGCTCTTATTTTGCAGCAAGTTTATGAAGACGGGGTGGATGATGTGGATAGCATCGTGGATCAGGCCGGGATGCCGAAGAAAGTAACGATGAGTGTGCTGACGGAGCTGAAATCCAAGGGACTTCTTACGGTGATCCAACAGACCTATGGTAAAATTCTAGTAAGCGTAACTAGTCAAGGCAAGAAGTTAGTGAATGCGATGTGGCCGGAGGCTGTGACGTTTACATATTAAACCGAAATTATATTTATGAAGATTTATATTTTATGAAGATTTTAATTATTGAAGATGACAAAGAAATTAACGAGGCGCTAAAAGAGGGGCTGGAAGATGAGTCTTATGCGGTGGATTCCTGCTTGGATGGTGAGGATGGCTATCATACGGCGATGGCGGAAGAGTATGATTTGATTATTCTTGATGTGATGCTGCCTTCAATGAATGGGTTCGAAGTCTGCCAGAAGCTACGGGCTGAGAAAAATACGACGCCGATTTTGATGCTGACAGCAAGAGGGCAATCACAGGATGTGGTGAAGGGGCTCGATTATGGGGCCGATGATTACCTGCCGAAACCGTTTAATTTTGAAGTTCTGCTTGCCCATATGCGAGCACTGCTGAGGCGCCCAACTCAGAAACTAGATGAAGCACTGCGAGTAGAAGACTTAGTACTTGATCCAAGCTCAAAAACTGTCTCGCGCGCGGGAGACGAGATTAAGCTGACCTCCAAAGAGTATGCGGTGCTAGAGTATTTGATGCGAAACGAGGGCAAGGTTTTGTCGAAGGAGAAAATCATTTCGAACGTCTGGGACTTTGATGCGGACGTATTGCCGAATAATGTGGAATTATTTATTATGTTTTTGCGAAAGAAGATTGATAAACCTTATAAGCAAAAATTAATCCAGACCGTGCCTGGATTTGGCTATAAAATTGTGGGTGGGAAGACGAAATAAGCTGATTTGAGTCCTTATATCCCACAGAGTATGGGCTGAGCAATTTTAAAAAATAAGTTAGAATAGAAGTAATGAGAAAATCTGAAGTAAATCGTTTGACTTTGAGCTATCTGGCCGTAATCATGACCTTATCCTTGATTTTTACAGGAATTATTTATCTACTTTCGACAGCGAACTTGAATAGGCCACTCCTGCCAAGCGAAGAAGAGAACTCGAGTGTCAGTGTGGAGGCGCCAGAATTTGAAGAACATTCTTTTGAGAATACTTTTCGCAAGCGACTAGAGAGGCGAGACAATACGACGCGGGTGACGATTATTTATTCCCTGTTGGGTTTTAATCTTGGGATTTTTGTGATTGGAATTTTTGTGAGCCGAAGTCTGGCAAAATTAACCTTGGCGCCAATTGAGCGAGCGATGATGAAACAGACGCAGTTTATTTTTGATGCGAGCCATGAATTAAAGACACCACTAACCGCGATGTTGGTACGAAACGAGGTGGCACTGAGGAAGAAGAGTTTGCCCGAGGAGAAGGCGCGCGAGGTGATCGCGAAGAATATTGAAGAGATTTTGAAAATGAAGGAGCTGACAGCCTCGATGCTGGACGTGGCGCGGGAGAATAGCGAGCCCGAGAAGTCGACCGAGATTAGCGTGCCTGAGTTTTTTGCTGATTTGCAAGAGAAACTGGCACCAGTAGCGAGGGAGCGAGGAGTGAAAATTGAGACGGAGATGAATCTTGGGAAAAATTTACGAGCGAGTACGGCAAAGAATACACTGGAGCAGATTTTGACAATTTTTACAGATAATGCGATGAAGTATTCGAAGGAAAAGATTATTTATTTGCGGGCGGGGCGACGCGGAAAAAATATGGCATTTAGCGTGAAAGATAATGGGGTGGGGGTGAAAAAAGAGGATCAGAAGCGGATTTTTGAGCGGTTTTATCAGGTGGACGCAGCGAGGACGAGGACAGAGAACAAGACGAGTCATGGACTGGGACTGGCGATTGCGAAGAACTTGGCGGAGCGACAGGGGTATAAAATTGTGCTTCGAAGTAGCGAGGGGCGCGGGGCGGAGTTTGAGGTGGTGGTGTAATACAAATACTATGGCAGATGATAATAATATTTATATAGAGTGGGATAAAGAAAATCAAAATGATCAGATTTGGTGGGGGACAGTCTATTATGGTATTTCAGTAGATGATATCAAATCTGGAAAAGTTTCTAATAGTGATCTCAATGACGCTATGGGATGGGGTGATTATGTGTTTTCATTTGATAAAAAGAAAGTATACTGGCTTTTTCGAGATTATCCATGGGCTTTAAGCCAGCATGAGAAGGAACTTTTTGACAAAGAAAACCCCTATTGGAAAGATTTCTTTAGGAGTAGGAAGTAGTTTTTAGTGTTAATATCAAAAAAGTACGGTTAACATATTACAACATAAATGATCATTTTCGCCAAGCAGTGAAGGTGATCAATGCTCTCTACCGATATTAGTTTCATAACAAAAAAGAGGTCTTCTTGTTCTAGGAACAAAACCTAGCGATTTAGCTATCTACAGTTTTAATAATACAGTATTATAGGGAGCTAGCAATTCCAGTTCCCTAGACACGAGGACTTCTCCTAGTCGTAGCCCACGTAATACTCTGGTTGAGTAAATAATATTCAAAAAAGCGTAAAGTTGCAAGTACCAAAGTTAGGAGATTATATTTATCTTATAATTTTATAGACACTAAAAAATCCATCATGAATGACAACTATGGGGTCAAGCAGAGGGTGGATTTTGCTATATTCTAGCATGAAGTAATGATAATTATCTTTTTAAATGGAATATAATTACCAAAACATTAATAATCTACGATAGTAGAAATTTTATTTGGTTGTTAAATTCGCCTCGACTCGAGATGTTGGATGTTATCTACGACAGTAGAAGTTATTTGTAATTATTAAACGTAATAGCTTCAATAGTACTTATAGTATCTACAACAGTAGAAATTATTTCTAATTATTAAACGTGAAGATGGTAACTGGTATAAAGTGATCTACAATAGTAGAAATTATTTCTAATTATTAAACTCTAGATCTACTATCAGGACCTTGACTATCTACAATAGTAGAAATTATTTCTAATTATTAAACGATGATGTAGGTAATTAGATACACCTAATCTACAATAGTAGAAAATATTTCTAATAATTAAACAAATTAGGTAATAAGTATGAATACTTTATCTACAACAGTAGAAATTATTTCTAATTATTAAACACTATGGTATATCTCCAACCCAACTGATCTACAACAGTAGAAATTATTTCTAATTATTAAACTGAAGGTATTGACGACACGACATGGTATCTACAACAGTAGAAATTATTTCTAATTATTAAACGTCAATCTTTTCGTTAATACTCTGAAAATCTACAACAGTAGAAATTATTTCTAATTATTAAACGAGATTCGGACCTACCTACTGTCATCTGATCTACAACAGTAGAAATTATTTCTAATTATTAAACGACACGAGGGAAGTTTTTGAGCGTATATCTACAACAGTAGAAATTATTTCTAATTATTAAACGAAGTGGAGAAATTAAATGCTAGAAC
>CALFGG010000089.1 GCA_937958235.1 uncultured Candidatus Saccharibacteria bacterium | reverse complement strand
CCAGCCTTAGACAAGATTAAGAAAATAATCGAGTCGCAAAACGGTAAAATAATTAAAGAAACCAATGAAGGTAAAAAACGCCTTGCTTACGCTATTAATAAGCAAGAATATGCAGTTTATTACTTCTTCGAGCTTGAGCTTCCTGCAGAAGCCCCAGCTAAAATTTCTTCTAACTTAAATATTACCGATGAGGTTCTACGTTATCTCTTGGTCACTGTCGATGAGCGCAAGGCAAAGTTTGAGGCTAAGCGTAAAGCACGTGCAGAAAAGACTAAGAATGTCGAAGAATCAGCAGAATAAATAATTTAGGAGGTTTTATGGCGCGGGGATTTAGTAAGGCAATTATTACGGGGAATATCGTACGTGATCCTGAACTCAGAGCTACTTCTGGTGGTACTCAGGTCTGTTCGTTCTCTGTAGCAGTAAATTACAATTACGTTCAGAACGGCGAGAAAAAGGAACAAGTTTCCTATATCAACTGTTCTGCTTGGGGTAAAGCTGGCGAGATTATCGCTCAATACGCTAAGAAGGGAACCGGTATTCTTGTTTCCGGACGTCTTTCTCAGCGTGCCTTCGAAGATAAAACTGGCGCAAAGCGTTCAGCCACTGAGATCGTCGTAGAAGATTTTAACTTTATCGGCGGCAATAATAGTGATGGTTCTTCTTCAAGAGCAACGAGTAATTCAAGTAATAATGAATCATCAGATATCATCCCAGATGATATTCCAGATGAGCCTATCGACCTCAGTGAGGTTCCATTCTAAAAAATTAATTAAGAGAGAGTTTTGAGAGAAATGAAAAGAATTAAAAATGATCCAAATCTTTACTTCGACTATCGTGATGTAAAGACTATGCAGCGTTATATCGACGTTTACGGTCGTATTGAGCCAATTTCAAAGACTGGTTTATCCGCTAAGCAGCAAAGACAATTAGCTGTTGCCATCAAGCGTGCTCGTCACCTTGCATTGCTTCCATTTGTATCTGCCAACTAAAAGGAGAAAACTATGTACGGTCCAACCGATCTTAAGAAAAACGTTCTCATCACCTTGGACGGCCAGCCATACAAGGTTATTGAGTATTCGCAAAAAGTTATGGGACGCGGTGGTTCTATCGTTAACGTTCGTGTTAAGAACTTAATCACCGGTGCTCTCATCCCAAAGACCTTCAAAGGTCAAGAAAAAATTGAGCCAGCAGAAGTTACCACTAAAAAGGTTCAATATCTTTATAAGGACGATGACAAGTTCTACTTCATGGATCCAACCACCTTCGAACAATATGAATTATCGAATGATTTAGTTGGCGATTCCAAGGATTTTATGAAAGATGGTGACGAGATGGATATCCAGTTCTATAATGGTTCTGCCATCAACCTTACCCTTCCTAAGAATCTTTGGCTTGAAGTCACTTATACCGAAAATGCCGTTAAAGGAGATACTTCCACTTCAGTCATGAAGGACGCTACTCTTGAGACTGGCGTTGTAGTTAAGGTTCCAGCTTTTATTAAGACTGGCGATGTAATTTCTGTTGATACGGAAACTTACGCCTATCGTGAGCGTCAAAAATAAAATGCGCTCGTCACGTGATCAGGGCTTAAAATCACATATGAATATGCAGACTACGCATAATCGTGTGCCAGTATCACGAGCTGAGAATAAGCTTGCGGGGGCGGCGCAGGCTTTTTCTTATGATTTTCGAGGTAAAACCGTCCTCGATATCGGTTCCAGTACCGGTGGCTTTACTGAATACGCATTACTTCGCGGTGCCAAAAAAGTAATTGCTATAGAAAAAGGAACCAAACAAATGAAGGCACCACTTCGTTTTGATTCGCGTATCGATTTACGAGAAAAAACCGATATTTTTTCGGTAACTCGTGGCTCGTTATCGAAGAATCAAGATGAAATTAAAGTTGATACCATTCTCGCTGATGTCTCCTTTATTTCCTTAAAGCAGGTTTTAACTCACGCCAAGGATCAGCTCACTTTCTCTCAAACTGATTTTCTCGTCATGTTAAAACCGCAATTTGAAGCTAAGACGTTTCAACTAAAAAATGGTATTGTTAAAAACGAAGCCATTCGCCGCAGTATAATTAAGGATTTTGAGTCCTGGTTGAAAAATAATGGCTTCCTTATTATTAATAAGCGCGATAATACTCTCGCTGGCAAAAACGGCAATCTTGAGCGATTTTATTTCTTAAAAATTGCCAGAAATATGACCAGGTGACGTTATTTATTCTCCAGTTTTAAGTGCTTTTACCATATCAATGCGACGAATCTTTACCGCAAGGAACCTAGAAAGCACGACTGAGAAAATTAAAGTACCCAACATGCTTAATGCTAGTACAGTCCATGGAATAAAAGTTTGAATATCGTATGCATCGTCTACAGAGACCTGATAGATATAATTAGTCAATATTAGACCAAGTGGTAAACCAATTAATCCAGAAAGAATTGTAATAAAAATATTTTGCCAGGTAAAAATCTTTAATAGTTTTGCGCTGGAGAATCCGATAACCTTCATTGTTGCAAATTGTATTTCCTGTTCGCAAAAGCTTAAAACTCCCATATTATAAAATACGACAATACCTAAAAAGATCGCTAGGGATAGTAAGACTGCCAATGTATTTAAAATGGTTTTTAGCATTTGATTTAAGTTATTTGTTACCACGGACTTTGATTGTATGTTAAGGTATTTAGTTAGTTCTTCCTTCTTTGCGAGGTCGTTGTTAGAAAGGTAAAAAGTAGTTGGCACGTACTTTCCTCCTATCCTTTTGTAAAAGTCTTTTGTGATAGTTAAATTTTGCGTTTGTTGCTTCACTATTAACTTGGTAATTTTTGCTTCATAAAGCTTTGTATCGCCAACATCTCTCCAGCGTACTATATCTCCGATCTTAAGTCCGTGTTCCGTGGCGACTTTTCTCGAAATATTTACACCAGTATTGTCCAGCTCCGTGGTTTCTCTCTGCTCATTTAAGAACTTTATTGCACCCCCGGAATTATCAATAAAAAGATTGGTTGTTAAAAAGCTTTGATTATTTTTGTCCACTAGCTCAATATATTTTTGTTCAGAGTTATTTGTGAAAGCATCTGTCATTTTCTTCATATCGGTAGTGTCCGTCTTATCAGTATCAACCATTGCAGTATATTCAAAATTATTGATCTTGTTGATTTCAATTTCGATAAAATTATTCATCGAAGTATAAACGCCAAATGCCATTACTACTAGCGCGATTGCGCCAGAGATACCGACAACCGTAGTGATCATACGTCCACGGTTCCTAAGCATGTCACGCAAATTCCAGCGTGAAGTAAAACTCAGTTTAGTAAAATTACCAGAAGTCGTAAATCTCATTTTTCGACTATTAATTTTTGGTTGTTCTGGTCGTAAAATTTCAGTTGTACTTTGCTTAATAATCTGCCTAGTTGCTAAATAACAGGTAATTGCAATGCTAATAGTTAGACAAATATAAACAATGATACTTATAGTAGTTAAGACAGGGTTACAGTTTGGTACCTCAAAGAAGCGCATTGTAATACTGATGAAAAACTTTGAAATCACCAATGGCCCGACAATTATACCAACCAACCCACCAAGCACACTCAGATAAACACCATAAGAAATATAGTGCCAGAAAATTTTTGCATTTGAAAAACCTAAAGCCTTTAAGGTTCCAATTTTGGTACGATCACGACTAATTAGTCTAGTCATGGTTGTCGCTACAGACAAGATAGAAATCAGAATAAAAAATCCAGTAAAGATACCAATGATACTAGAATTTTCATCAATTTCCCCTTGCAGTACCTTCACGGTTGGCTCTTCGCGCATCTTTGTCACGACTGCACGTTTTTTAAAGTAATCCTGAATTTCAGATTTTACATTATCGGTTCGTTTAGTATCCTTCACTTTAACCATAATCTGGCTGTATATTGATTTAATATTGGAGAGACCAGGCTGGTTAATTTCTGACATTAGTTTCTGGTAGTCCATAAATGCGTATGCATACTTCAAGTTATCCGGAAGAATTTCAGAGCTACTTTTTGAAACATACGCATGATCGGGAATATAAACGATCCCTGCAATGGATTTTTTAAAAGTCTTGCCGAGATATTTAAAAACAATTTCATCATTAACCTTAAGTTGATTCTTTTTAGCAAAATAGGCATCAATCCATATTTTGTCACTTGAAGCTGCAAAACCTTCACCCTGTTCAACAGTAAACTTTGCAATCTCATTACTACGTAAAAGATTCAGCTCTAATTTATAATCCTCATATTCCTTATTCTGCTCATCAATTTTTTGGGCCTCAGTTTCCTGATTATTATTTTTAGTTCCTGTATTTGTTGTGGTTTGACTTTGCTCACTAGGCTCATTTTTGGCTTTTAAAATATTTAAAACCTGTCCTTTTGCTACTAATTTTCCTTCCGCTTTTTGCACTCCATCAAATTCACTTACTTTTTTGAGATCTTCTTCAGAGAGTGCACCTCGGATATTTAGATCTTGCAATTTTCCGTCCTCATAAAAGCGGTCAACGGCAGATTGCATCCCCTGAATATATCCGTCAATTCCGCTGCAGGCCGCAGTCCCTAGGAGGACCATTAAGAAGATCATTAAAAACTGGGAGAAGTTCTTGCGTACATCGCGCAACATTTTTAGAAATAACATTACCACTCTACCTCGTCGATGTCTTTAATATGAGAATTCTTGTGATTTGTTTCAACCTGGCCATTTTTAAGGCGAATTATTCTGTCCGCAACCTCAGAAATTAATGCATTATGTGTTACCACAATTACAGTCGTATGCTTATTGGCCTGCTTCTTAAGTAATTTTAGAATCTGTACTCCAGTATTTGAATCAAGCGCTCCTGTTGGCTCATCGCAAAGCAAAATCGCAGGCTTTTTTACGACAGCTCTCGCGATTGAGACTCGTTGCTGTTCTCCACCAGAAAGTTCGCTAGGAAACTTCTTCGCATGTTTACGAAGCCCCACCGACTCGAGCATTTTTAGTGGATCCGTCTTGATTTTGATTATGTCTTGCATTATCGCAACATTTTCTTCAACGGTTAGAGTTGGCAGTATATTGTATGATTGAAATACAAATCCAATTTGTTCGGCTCTGAATTTTGTTAACTGTTTATCTGAAAAATCTGAAATATCGGTACCGTTTACCACTATTTGCCCGGTCGTCGGTCTATCCATCCCGCCAAGTAGATTTAAAAGTGTTGATTTTCCCGCACCTGAAGGCCCTAGTATGACTACAAATTCACCCTCAAGAATCTCAAGATTAACATTATCAAGCGCTCGATATTCAATCTCTCCAGTCCGATAAATTTTACTTACATTGGTTAATGAAATCATCTAAGAATCTCCTCTAGTCTGTTAATTTTTGCTCTCTATATCTCGTTTCTATATCTTAGCATTTATTATAGTACAACTCTTATCGTCGCCAAGATCTTGTAAAATCATGTCTACTCTGCTATAATATAAATAATTAATCTTACTTATTTTTAAACACAACAAGAAATACCTCAAGAGATTTTTTGTTTGTTAATTTTGTAAGTCTTTATTATTAAAAGAGGAAAACATGAATAAACAAGAACAAGAAAGACGCGCTAGACTCATGAAAATGCAGGCAGAGCGCTTGCCAGAGATTAAGCGTCGCTTTGAGGAGAATCAAAATCGTACTAAAATCTCCGAGCCAACCGAAGTTACCACTGGTGCTGCAGTCATTTTTGAGCAGGCACAAAAACGTAATTTTAACAGTAATTTTAAACCAGGCGGCAAGGACTATTCTGCTCGTTCTAAAAAGAAGTCAAACTTTTCAAATGAACAAAATGGTTTTGATGGAAGCTCTTCTAAGAACTCCGATCAGCAAAGGAATAAAAAAGGCAATAAAAATAAAGCCCCTAAAACAAATAAGAGTACTAAGAATGTTGAAGCCGAGGATCGCAAGGTCAATCTCTCTGTCTCTACCAGACGCGGTGATATGGTACATCACCAACGCATGCTCTCCCAAGATGTTAATGCGCAGGCTACTCAGCATATCATTGGCATTCCAGTTAATAAATCCCGTTTTAACGGTTATAACGGTACCCAGGTTACAAATGCTCAGCTCAAAACGGCTCGTCCAGATCCTGAAGCAGTTCGTATTATCCCAATCGGCGGCCTAGGTGAATTTGGTATCGGTAAAAATATGACCGCCATTGAATATAGAAGCGAGATCATTCTTATCGATATGGGCGTTTTGTTTGCCAGTGAAGATTATCCAGGCGTCAACTACATGGTGCCAGATATTAAATATCTTGAAGATAATATGGATAAAATTAAGGCGATTCTCTTCACTCACGCCCACCTTGATCACATCGGTGCCTGCCGTCATCTATTACCAAAATTCAATCCACTCACCCCTGTTTATGCCACCGACTTCACTATCGGCATGATTAAAAAACAGATGAGTGAGCTTGATGATCTTCCTGAGATGAATTATCAGGTTGTTGATCCATTAAAGCACGAGAAGCTTCAAGTCTCTGAACATTTAAGTGTCGAATTTATTCATACTCTTCACTCCATTCCGGGTAACTGTGCTCTCGTGATTCGTACCCCAAATGGCGTGATCTACCTTTCTGGCGACTGGCGTGCCGAAGCGAACCCAATCGAGCGTCAAACTGACTTTGAACGTATTGATGAAATCGTCAAGAAAGAGGGAATTGCTCTCATGATCAACGAATCGACCAATATTGATTCTCCGGGCCATCACCCACACTCCGAATATGACGTTGGTGACAATATTGGTAAGGTAATGGACCATTATGCAAATGGTCGCGTCATCATCTCCTGTTTTTCTTCACAAATTAATCGTATCGGCATGATCCTTGAGCAAGCTTACCAGCGTGGTCGCAAGGTTGCTTTTGCTGGCTTCTCCATGATTAATAATATTGAAGTCGCTCTTCGCGCTAAATGTATTAAAGTGCCAAAAGATACCGTCATGAAGATGGAGGACATCATCAAGCTTCCTGATGAAAAAGTTACTATTGTCTGTACTGGTTCTCAGGGTGAGTTGAACGCTGTGCTTAATCGCATGGTGAGCGGCGCTCATAAATTTATTAAAATTAAGGCTTCTGACACCATCGTCTTTAGTTCCAATCCAATTCCAGGTAACGAGCCTCATGTTGTGAATACCGTTGATGGATTACTTCGTGAAGGTGCTCAGGTTATTCAAAACGGCAAAACTCACCTCACTAATATTGGGCCACTCCATCTCTCTGGTCACGCTTATTACGAAGATCACGTTGATTTTGTCACCCGCTTACAGCCAAAGAATTACCTGCCATATCACGGTGAATTCTTCATGATGGAGCATAATGCAGAGATGGCTGAAAATGTGGTTGGTATTCCTCACGATAATATTCTTGTTGCCGATGACGGTGATATTGTCGAGCTCTTACCAAACCAAACTATTCGCAAAAATGGTCGCATCCATGTTGGTAATAAGCTCTATGACGATGCTGATAAGCCAGTACATGAAGCTGTCGTTAAGGATCGTATTCACATCTCTCGTGAAGGTATCTTTATGATCGTTCTTACCCTCAGTAAGAAAACCGGTCGCCTCATCAAGACTCCGGATATCGTTTCTCGCGCCTTTATTTATCTTGATAACTCTGAGGAACTGATTGGTAAAATACGTCACTACCTTCGCGTAAAGACCGAAAAATCAATTTCCTCCGATCCTGAACTGAAAGTTCTAAAAGACGAGATTAAGGAAGATATTACTCGAATCCTCTACGATGCAACTGGACACACTCCAATTGTTATTCCAGTTATCAACAAAGTTTAACCTGATTTAAAGAATCTAAGCTAAAAATGGATCGGAAAAAGCTACAATAAAGTAGCTTTTTCTATACTCTGAGTTCAGTTTAAGGTATAATAAGCCTAATGTTTTCTAATCTATTTGGCAGCCAAATTGAGCCACTAGTCATCCAGCTCGCCTATTATTTTCTGCTATTTGTACTCTATTCCTTTGGTGGTTGGATTGTTGAGTGTATTTGGACTTACTTCATGAAACGAAAGCTCGAAAATCGTGGCTTTCTCTTTGGTCCTATCTGTCCGATTTATGGAGTTGGCTCCCTCATCTGCGTGCTTCTAATCGGACCACTTCATCTGTCTTGGCCACTCGAGTTTCTGCTGATGGTCATTCTCTGTGATGTTATCGAATATACTACTTCGGTTGTTTTAGAAAGAATTTATCACGTACGTTGGTGGGATTATACTACAGAGTCTAAATTGCATCTTAATGGACGTATCTCAATTGAGACCTCGATTGGTTTTGGGGTAGGTGGTATCTTCATTCTACATCTTATTCAACCATTCTTTTCAAATCTACTCAGTTTGCTTAATCTGCCCGCACTCCTAATCACTTCCGGTATATTCTTTATTATCTTCGTTGCTGATATTTTATTATCGATGATTGCCATCTCAAATATCAAAGGTGTTTTTAAAGGTGGCACGGTTGATCTCACGGCTGAGATTAAGCGTTTCAGTATTAATTATTACAAAAAAGCCTCAAGATTAAGTCGTCGTCTTGCCCACACCGCCATGCATCACGTAGGTAATGCTCAAAAAGAAGCTAAAAGGCGCGTCAAAACAACCTTTAGTTCTAAGTCTCCCAAGAAATAAGCCTTTCTCTAAGTCTTTAATCTAAGTAATAAGTATTTAATTCCTCCTCCTCTCGTAGTTCTAGGATAAATGGCGACTCCTTCTCCTGCACCGTCAAGAAAAGAATCCTCTTGCGAGCTCTTGTCATCGCTACATAGAACAATCTCCTTTCCTCACTAAACTTCTCGCACCTCCTTTTCTTCGTTTTTCTTCGTTCTAATTTCTGAATAGCCACTTCTCTCACTATGTGAAAAATATCATTCTCTTTCATCCTGCTTGGAAAACCTAAGACTGTATTACGACAGTTAACAATAAGTACATAGTCTGCCTGCAGACCCTTTGATTTATGTGCACTTAAAAAACTTATTTTTAAATCGGGCCTCTCCCGCATAGAGATTGATACTTTTTCCTCACTTTTCTCAAATGTCAAAAATTCACATCGTGATATTTTCTTAATATCAAAATTGTAACGTCCGATTAGGAAAACACTGGCATGCTCTGGCATATTTAGGAAGAAAAAGTAAAGAGAATTCAGATCCGTTCTCTCAGAAGGGCCATTAATCTCCACAATTTGATCTTTTACGTAAACTGGTGCTCCATGTATCTGTTTTCTTAGCTGTGTGCGATCCTTCATGATGAATTTTCCAGAGAGTTTCGCTAGCTTCTCCGGAAAACGATATGTCTGTTCAATTTTGAATCTAGAAGTCTCACCCCAACACTTTTCAAAATTTAAAATCAAATTAATTTCACTACCTGCAAATTGGTAAATCGTTTGCCAGTCATCTCCAACACAAAACAACTTAAAAGGCCGTAGCTGTCTTAAATTTCGTATTAATAAATATTCAAGTGGTGATATATCTTGATATTCATCTATAATTACATAATCGTAAGTATATATAGGATTAATTTGTTCTATGGCTTCTTCTAGGAGTCCTGCAAAGTCAATACTGTGATTTTTCTCCAGATACTCTTCATATTGACCGGTAAGAATTTCTAATTCCTCTAGCTGGGCAAGGTTTTGCTTCAGATCTTCCTTTTGCCAAAAATGACGAAACCTTTTTTGTATTAACTCTTTGACTTCCACAAAATTGACGTGGTAGTTACGTATCAATGAATATAGATGAGCGAAATCTTCAATTTCTTCTTCCGGCAAGTCTGGCTTCAATAATTTTAAGAACGACTCAAATCCGGATTCCTCAAGTCGCCTCTCATGGAGCTTATCTCTGATGATCTTTAGCGCTAAACTATGAAAGGTTTCTACCTCAATGAAATCTTCTGGATGATATATTTTAAAAATCAAATCATCTTGCAGAATCTCAGCTAAAATACGTTCCTCAAGTTCGATGCGCGAAGCATGAGTGAAAGATACGGCTAAAATTCTTGGCGGCGGAATATTTTCTTCTTCCAGCCTCCATTTATTTAAAATCCATTTAATCTTTCCGATGATTGTCGTTGTTTTTCCAGTCCCCGCACCAGCAATCACCAAAGTATTTTGCGTAT
>CALFGG010000088.1 GCA_937958235.1 uncultured Candidatus Saccharibacteria bacterium | reverse complement strand
AATGCTGGGAGATCTTCAGCATTACGCTTTTTCTTGATGGCCTGAATCTGGTTTTGAATCTTATTCTGGATAATTCTACGAGCAACAATGAGTGAATCTGAAAAAGAATACTGTAATTGGCGTAATTCTGTATTCCCTTCCACCCCATTCAAAATCGATAAATATGGATGAAAAGAATATTTAAAGAAGATAATCGAAATGTGATATTTTCTCAGACGTTCAGCGAGGCCAGAAGTTAGGGAGAATGGGCCAATCACATAGATTGCTAATACTCTATAGAGAGTATATTGAAGCTTAACATTCTCCTCTTCGTCCTTAATAATGAGATTGTCATTTTTGAATGACAATTTATCCCCATCAATACTATTGATGAGAATAATCTTTTTATTTATATAATCCTCCCTAGAAATCAAGATCAGTCCTTTCGCAGATTTTATTATAAATGCAGCCCTGGCACTTACCTAAATTCTCTTGCTTAAAATCTATCATTTTAAATTTACGCATCTTTTCTAGTGTCTCTTGAAACTTTGCGAACATACCTGGATCTAGCTCAGGCAGCAAAACTGGGTAGGTTTTATTATCATCATAGCTATACAATTCAAGCTTTTGGACATCGTACCCCATCTCCTTAAGGCAAAGATACTGAGCGAATAGCTGGAAAATATAGCCATCATAGATATTCTTAACCTTCTTTTTTCGCTCTATGAGGGTTTGGGTTTTTAAATTATAAATATCGATCTTGCCATAAATACGATATTGGTTTGAACAAACATCTATTCCCTGAAGGATGTGTTTGGAACCAGAATATTTTTTATTATCAATCGTAGAGTGAACTTCGATACCTTTCTGCTGTGGCAGGTCAGTATAAACTCTTTTTTCAGTATCTTCATACAGGTTATGATAATAAATCGAGGCGGGGCAGAAGATGAAGTCATTTATCCAAGAAATCAGAATATAATTTTCCATTCTCTACCCCTTTTTCCTTATTTATTTAGCTCTTCGATAAATTGGACCCATTCTTCGGTTGATATATCACAAATACGTTTTTCAGGAAGACCTTCTTTTAGATGCTTCAACGTGATGAGGCCTTTTCTAGCAATATTGTATGCCCCATTCGCATCAGCATTTTCTGGCCAATCCATATAATCTTTGCGAGAATCATAAAACTTACCATACTGATTCTTAACTGGAGAAATAATATAATCGTTCTCACGTTTTTTAGTATCAATATTTACTTCGTTTGAATCGATGGTACGACTATTCCGCATTTGTAAGGTTAATCGCAACAAGAAGAGGAGTTGTTTGAAGAATCCAGCGTCAGTTTGCGACAAGATCTGTGTTTTTAGATTATTATGGTAATTGATTTGATATTTAACAAAAAGATCCTTAAACTCGTCAACGAGGATATAGCTTTTACTTTGCCACTCTTCTTTATCCCTAAACGTATAAATACGGTCACCATTAGTATAAATCTGCCACACATTCTGCTGCCAAAGTTTGGCCTCGGGACTAAATTTCTTATAATCTGCAGTGAAGCAGAAAAGAGATTCGTCTGCGTCATAAGTAATATCGTTAAACTTTTCAATTAAGGCTTTTGCCTTCTCGACGTTTTCATATCTTGTCTGTATGAAGGCCGAGATAAAGCCGGTGGTTGGATCAATATTACTGGTATAGCTTGCAGGGATGTAGTAGATGATGCCATTTTGCTTGCCGTTATACTGTTTGGAATATTCTTTTGTTAACTGCAAGGCATGATAGAGCCCACCGATAGCCGAAGGATCGAGATCTTTTCGCATAAAGTAATTAAACTTATCAATAAGTGCCTTCTCGAATTTTTGATATACTTGTTTTTCAATTTTGATACGCGAGTTTTTGAAACCAGTATTAAGATTCTCCAGCATAATAACTGGCTGATATTCGATAACAATTTTACCGATTTCATTTACCACATTACTTAGGTACCCGGCCTTTAATTCCTTGATATTTTCAACGGATTGCCATTCTTGGAGATTCTTCTTTCGCAGCTTCTCCTTATCATTTAGTAAATCATGATAATCTGTAACAACTTCAACGGTTTGATTATTAGCTTTTTCTTGATATGAGCTAGTAATCTGATTTAAGGTTTGCTGTTTAATAATTTTACCGTTTTGGTCGATCAGAACTAAATAGATCAAATGTCTTTCACCTCGATCGATACCAAGGAAATAATTCTGATTACGAGAACTAACGACTTGATTAACCATACTATTTACCGAGGAATCGTTAGGGAGCAATGGAGTACGATTTAATTCGACTGGAAGATGTAAGAAGAATTTATCTGACATATAACGACGGTCCTTACATAGGTTATATTGGAAGACAGATTCGGTCTTTGGGTTATTTTTATTCTTATTCTTGATTGGTTGATTTTTTGGATGTGTAACACGAACCTCAATACTGGCTGGGCGATAGAAGATTTCGGCACTACCAGAAATCTTATAATTATAGTTGAACTCTTCCGCATTTTTCTGATCAAAAACTGCTTTTAGATAAAGTGTATGGAGGTTTGGCTTACCTTTTGCAAATTCAGAAAAATCTTTGGAGTAAATCTGGAAGAAATACAACTTACCATCGTCAACAAGTTTTCTAATATATTCGGCTGGAATTTTAGTGAACTCCATTTTATAGGTATTTGGAGTAAGCTCGGACAGGAATTCATTAACATCCGAATATTCCTCTGGGGATTTATATCTGAATTGATAAATCTGCCATTCTGCGTCTTTCTTAAGACAATTCTGATAATAGGCAATGAGCTGTTGATGGTACTTGATATCATTTTTGCGCTCATCCTTATGTTCATCGATTCGATAGTAATCATATTTTTCTCGAAGATCGGCTGGTACTGGGTGCTGATTATGCCATTTTTCAGAGAAATATTTCTTAGGGAAATCTCGCTTCAAGTCCGAAAGGAAGAAAAGATTCATCTTTTCAAAATATTGACTTTGGTCGAGACTTGCGAAATTGTGAGGTTCAAATAAAGTCTTTTTTGCGTTGGTAGAGCTATTAATAATTCCAATATAATATTTACCATCTTTGATAAAAATAGTACCTAAACAATCCGACTCTTTTGATTTGCTCCATCCGTCAAGTAGCTGTGGGCTATTGAAGATGAGCTTGGTCTTTTCGGTCGAGAAAGGTTTTTTAGTAAGAAAATTTCTAGACTTATTATAGACTGGGATAATGTTCTTGAGGTCTTGATAAAATTCATCAAACTCAGAATAAAATTCGGAATCTAGTTTAAGGTTTTCATCCGAAATTTGGAGGAGTGCGAGATTATTCTGTAAGTTTTTATAAAAATCCAGAGTAGTTTTAATGATCTTTATTTCGTGATCGTTGAATGGACGATCAGAATATTTGGAAGCATGAGATTCTGTGTTTTGGTCTTCCAACAATTGCTTTTCTTTAAAAAGGTCGAGAAGTGGTTGTTTTTCTGACTTGACTTTCTCGATTAAGGCGGAGTATTCACAATCCAAATTCTGGTAGACGAAGTCAACGATACCAGGAAGTAAAAGCTGATCCGCGGACTCTAATTTTCCACTCTTTTCATATTGCTGCTTTTGCAAGGCAACTAAAATTTCATGGAATGTAAAAATATCCTGTTTGCGATGTTCCTCGAGAATCTTCTTAGTAATCTTACCTTCAACCGTTGAGAGAAAATTTTCCTCTAAAGATTGCTCAATATAGCCGTAGTCTTTATAGATAAAATTAGAGAGTCGCTTGATATTTTTGCGATTGAGATGGAGTCGAGAAAGTGACTCGACTGAAACTGAGCCATTTTTTAGTTCCTGAATCATACCAAGGAGAGGCATTTTTTCTTCGATCAACTGGTTTACAAAATCGGTAAATTGCAGGAGCATAGTAGCAAGTCCTTTATTGTCTTCCACAAAATCAAGAGTAAATGATTCGGTCTTTGATTCTGAGAGAATTTGCTTATAGAGTTGCTTGAGTTTGATTTTATGTAGTTTCTCTTCTTGATGTTGTTGGAGATATTGGTTGAGAATCTCGTTAATCCCCTGTAACTTTATCCCATTTTCTAGGATCTTGCCTGAGATTAGTAGATTGTATTGATCGATGCCGGGTTGAGATAGAGTACGATTGAAATAATCAAGAGAAAGAAGGTCTTCGAGCTTTAACTTGAAACCTAACTGAGATAGTGCCTCTTGTAGAGATTTTGATAAACCATCCTTATCTGCAACTTTCTTGAGAAAATGCTGCAATGTGATGCGATTATTTAAAAAGATAGCGAGATTCTCTTCGACGATACGAAATGCGACAGAAGTCTCATTTGTAGTGTGATCGAAAATATTAGCACGATTCTGGAGGTAACCAGAAAGATAGCCTTTTTGACGGTTAAAGGCTTCGATGCTAGGGCGATTATCCCCAATTAAGTCGGCAAAGATCGATTCATTATCGATGAGGAATTTAACAGGATCACTGAAGATGGCCTTTTTATCTTTATGATCGAGGCTTTTATCGATTTGCTTTTTGAGAGTTTCTTTTAAGGTCTTTAGTTCTGCGCGATCTTTATCCGTAAGCTGATCTCGATGCTTAAATGCAAGGTCTTGATAGATGGAAATATATTTTTGATCGAGATAAGTCTTATCTAAACTATCGTTAATAATCCTTGAAAAGACCTGGTCTAGAATTTTCTTGAAAATTTTATAATGATTTTTAAGATCCTCACCTTTGTCGACAATTTGATCAGCCCTGATGTGATCTAGGGTTGAATATTGTGGTTTAAGTTCAAATCTAAGTGTTTTTGACACGCTGTAAAGATTTGTTAGGCTATTAAAGGTTGGTGCGTTTTCGTTATCGGACACCATATTCCTCCTTATTTAAATTTTATATAGCCACATTTATACAGTTCTACTGTGGTTGTTGGTTTGATAATAGCACACTTTTTATATTAATGGGTAATATTGTATTTATTTTTTAAAGAATTGGATGAGATCTAAATTATTCTGATCATTTTTTGGAATAAAAATACCACGGCGAAGCGTGGCTACACTGGCGGGGTTGTCTAGAACCTCCGCCAGGGCTTGGACATATACTACCATGATTTAGTAAAAAATAAAACCTCCTAGTCCCGAAACAATATCGGGGGGAGGCTTTAATATCTATATACTAACATTAAATTAATGGGGGGTCAACTAGAGCTAGATGCAAGCATTGGATACTGAGCTCCACTATCATCTTTGTAACAGAATAATTCTAGATTGTTATGTGTATTTTTTCATTTTCTTAGCATTAATTCAAGCTATTGAAATTTAAAATATATTTTTTGAGTTTTCTTTTTTAAGTTGTTGGTTCTCCATGAGTTGTTCAGACAGCTAATCCTCAAAACACTTTGATATAATGGGGATAGTAATTAGTTTTTCATCGCATAACAAATTATAAGTACGAAAAAGTGTTTGAAAAAGATTACGGACAATTAAGACTTGCAATTTTAGGAACAAAACAGAATATGAAGACATCTGACTGCAGAAGACCAGAAAACAATACTCCACTAAGGGTATTTATTGATGAGAATGTAAAACAAATTGATAAATATCTAATGCGCTATGTCTTTAGTTTTGTGGAGGTTATACTTAATCAAGAAACAGAAAAACAATTAGATCACCTTTATGAAAAATGGAAGAATAGTGACCATAGAGGAAAATACCACTTAACCGATATTACAAACAATTTTATAGACGAAATTATTGAGACGACCGTAAATATACGTCCTACAGTAAAAATTTTTATAGCCTATTGCGGATGTAATGTTCATCAAGAAGAAGCTAAGCAAATATTTCTTACAAAAGCATTAAATTTTACTAAAGTTAATTACATTGATAATACGTTATTTTTTATAGAAAATGCAGATACATACAAAAATTTAATCAAGTGCTCTTCATTATTAGAAAAATCGGCTTATACTATTTTACCAGATCTGTTTTGTGCTATGTTTTCTTCTTATCTTGATCGCACTCCAGATAATAAGAAAAAAGAAGCCTACAATAAAATTAGAAACTTAATCCGCCTTCAGTGTATTTGGATGGGAAAAACTTCGCGTCCAATAGTTTTAACTCGAGAGAATATGTTACAATAAAGGAGCGAGACGCTGGTCTGAATCCAGACTTTGCATACTGATCGCACGACCCGTCATTGCAGTGCAGTCTCGCACTGAGTTTGTTTATGAATAATTCTGATAAAAGAATAAAAGAAATTGCAAAAGAAGCGACAGTGTCTGAGTGTTTTTTACTTGATTTCATCAATTCCCCTATTAAGTATTTATTGTGGTCTGGGTTTTATTGGTCCCACATAGACACACAGCGTAATTCTCAATCTAAATTACTTGATAAATGGATGGACTCTGCTTTAGCAAAATATTTTAAAACTCACAAGGATCCTTTGGAGAACAAAGTCTCTTTCTTAGAATTTGAAAAAAATCATACCGTTGAAGATATAGCGGTCCAACATATTCATAATAAATTTTTACTGCGGCTCGACATTTCTAAATATTTCGAAACAATTTCGTTTGATATGGTGAAGGATAAATTACCAGAATCATTAATGTTTCTCATAGAACCAATATATTTTGATAACAATAATAGACTAAGAAGAGGTCTTCATGCCAGTCCGCGCATCGCTGAAATAGTCGGGAAAAAAATAGATAACAAGATAAAAAATATTCTTTTTCATAATAATCTTACCCCCTTAATTAAGTACACAAGATACTGCGATGATTTACAGTTCTCCTGTAGTAATAGGGGTATATTACGTAATGTCGAAACTCTTATTAGGCAAGAGATGGAGAATATTGGCCTCGCAATAAACGAGAACAAAACTAAGATTATACCTGTTAACTCTAATCAAATTCTTGGGCTAAGAATTCATAATGGAAAGATTATTGTTCCAAAAAAGTACAGAAATAAGGCTAGGGCTCGTGTTTTTATTGCTAAAAAGTCATATCATAAATGTGATAGAGAGTCAAAGAATGGTCTATTAGGAGCTATTAAAAAAATCGAATCAGCAATAGGTACATTAAATTATCTTGGCCAGCATGATAATAATGAAAAATATAAAGAAGTGATTGAAGATTTAGTTTCAAAAATGAATGAACTTAGACAGACTTATGATAAATTAACCAGTAATAGCAATCCATTAATTAACACAAAATTATAACTTACCTAAATATAAGCACTGGCAGAATCGATATATAGTTTATTTGAAATAAAATTAGAAAAACAATGGAATTAAGATTAGCCATACGGGGCTCGGAAGACACAATAATAATACCTATATAGAGAGATTTAACCGAACAATACAAGAAGAGATACTGGATATTATTGCTTAGGATGTGAATCATTAAGGAAATTAGATAATAAAAACCTTAGTTATATTGGTCTTTATAACTATAAACGTATACATTTAGGATTAAGGCATAGAACTCCTACTAAAATGTTGCATAGGTTGTGAATACTGTATGTAATGATCAATATAATGTACACTACCTGGTTCAGCTTAATTATTTTTATATCTTTTTGATTATATAGTCATATTGATAGACAGATCCTGTTCCTTAGATAGTGTATTAATTCTATCATATAATTCTGGGTGCATTATTCTTAATGCGACAGGTTTCATTACTATACTTTTCCTTTCCCTCATGAAATAATTATTCCTTGCTCACCTACAATAGGTTCTACCGATCAACCAATATAGTATTGTCCTTATACTTTATCCATAATTCTTCCTATTACAAGGCTGCGATAATATTTCGATATACCTTAAAGTTGCTTGAAGCAATCCATTAATATTTTACATTCTATAATTAATCTTTTTTTAATACACAAATAATAATATAAACCAAGCGTGGAATTAATATAGATAAATTTATCTTAAAAAAACAAGACTATAGATCGTCATACGAGACTAAAGTCAAAGCCTAGACTTATATTTATTACGCCTATAAGGTACTCTCTACTGTTCTATTTTTGAGAGCTTTATCTTTTTTCAAGTTTGACAAAACGAGTGGAAATGTAAAGAAGAAAATAAGAAAGATTGAATCGGCATAACCAATGGAGAATCTAGTAGTGGTTTCAAAGATTGAAAATATCCAAAATGAAATAACAGAACCAATAGCAATACTCTTAACTCCCGTTTTTAACTCAGATTTTTTAACCCTAAGTAACACATAACTCATGACATAAAGCAGCCATAAAAGTCCAATTACTCCGTGCGTAGCGAGTTTCTCAACATAAAGTGAATGAAAATATTCCAAACCATTATGATAAAGAATATGATTTAAATGAATTGCTAAATATCTTCCTACACCAAAAATGATATTATGATTAAAAGCAATATTAATTCCGTTTCCCCAGGTATCAAAACGACCAGAGCCACTTTCTAGGTTGTCGGCCCGAATAAATAATTCGCTAATTTTATTTTGAATAATTGCATTATTTAGTACGACAGACAAAAGAATACTAGTAAAAATTACGGCTAGGGATAAAATAAAGATGTGTTTAGGGCGGACCCTAAAACCCTTACCTCTACTAGTTTTTGAAGAAATAAACCTCACAATGTAAAAGATAACTAGCCCCAAAATCGAGTTTCTTGACATTGAAAGTATAAGATTAATAATAAACGCAACTTGTAGTACTTTGTTTATTTTTTTGTTTTCTATAGTAATTAATAGTGCGTTAAGAATAGAGACTATTAGCATAAATAAGCCGAATTGATTACGATTGGGGAAAAATGAGCTAAAACTTACACTGTACGAGTTTGTGATTGCCGATAAATTCGTAATCATCCTAAAATTTAGAGCTAGATTTACTGCCACACTTATGACTCCTATAAAAATCATCTTTTCAATAAAAGCAATCAATTGTTCATAAGTGATATCAAACTTTGGTATAAGAATTAAGAAGAAAAGCACGTTTAAGATTAGCGACGCAATAAAAATATATTCATTAATATTAAAGTATTGAAAGTTAAGAAAGCTAAAGAGTACAGAAAGAATAGAATTTACAATGGCGACAACAAAAATTAGCGCTTCTTTTTTATTAATCTTATGTAGAACCTTCTTGCAAATAATTAATAAAACAAGTATCTGGATAACATATGCCACTGCATACAATAGGTTATAGAGGCCAGAGGAAATCTTAAATATCCCTAAAAGTGCTATTGGCACAATATTAAGAACTACACAGAAGAATAATGTGTTTAAGATATTAATCATCTTGCGTCCGTCCTTTTTTTATTTTTATCAACAATCGGCAGAAAGCAATGAGTAGGTACAACTTGGAAACCACACCTGAGATTGCAAAACCGACTAAGCCAAATAGGTGGCTAAAGCTAATTGAGGCCAATACGAAGATTATAATATATACGATATGAATTTTTAATAGACTGTTACTATCTATAAGCTTTAAAAGAATAGCCTTAATTAGTGTAGTAACAAATGCCAATCCAACCCCAATAGAAATTGGAATCATAATAGAAATTGCATCGCTAAGATACTGCTTATATAAAACCGCAACCGCTAGGTATGTTAGAGGTAGTGATATAAGAATAACAACAGTAGTGACAGGAAGACAGTATTTCAATAGCTTTGAAACTATATGGCCGTTCTGCTCTTTATTATCAGAATTGATCCAGGACAATAAAACTCCATGTAGAGGATTAGTAATTAGGGCAACAATTTTTGACATAGCAGTTGTTGCATAATACGTATTTACAGAAAGAACGCCAAGAATGGGGTAAATTAAAATTTTGTCAAAATAAGTCATTAAATTAACTAAAAACTCGACTATACTATAGTCCTTGAAGGACTTTAGGATTTTACGATCTAAGTTTGCGATATTTCCAACTGGACTTAAAAGATCTGTCTTGGCAAGACTAAAAACGAACGAGAATAATTCACCAAACATAAAAGGAGCCCAGATAAATTTTGTAAAACTAAAGACCCAAATACCCAGGAATATACCAAGAACTAAAAGCAGCATTTGAATAATAACTAGATTAAATTTCTTATGCATCCTGAAAAAAGCACTGGCATATAGCCTAATATTAGCTAAAAGAATAATAGTAGCCATTAGGACAGAATCGACCACTCCATACCCTATTAAAAGTGTCACTAGTAATGAACCTACAAAAGTGATTGCAAGTAAATAACTTAATATGAGATTATACTGATCTTTTTCTTTTTTATGATTAAAAATTTGCCTAACTACGCCGAGTTCACCACCTAATGAATTGGAAATAATTGAAAAAACGGAAACAAAAATAATAAACTTTGCAAAATCTGCTTCATTAAGACTTTTTCCCATAAATGGCATCAATATGATTTGCTGTGCAATAACATAAATTGCAAAGGATGCGGTATTTAAAATAATATCAAAGAGAAATTGCTTTTTAGCTTTAGTTACACTCATTGACATTTTCTCCGTATATTAAGTCTAAAATATCTTGATAAGTTTTTAACCTATCAAATTTTTCTTCAGCAAGTCGACGGTTATTTTTACCGAGTCTTTTTCTAAGATCACGATCATTTATTAATCTGTCAATAGCCTCAGATAACTGTTTAATATTGCCGTTTTCACAATTTATACCAATCTGATAGTTATCTACTAGATTCCTATATTCTGGGCACTCTTGAGTATTTACGACTGGAAGACCGGCCGCAGCATAATCTCCGACTTTATTTACAATACTCTGAGCCGCACCATGCATAATTGGGTTTACAGCAATGTCACACGAGCAAAGACAAGCCACCATATCCTCATATCTTATTTTACCTTTAAACTCACAGTCAACAGATTTCTCTTTTGCATACGATTCGAATTCCTGGCGCAACGGTCCGTCGCCCATAATGATAAACTTAATTTTATCATTATTAATCATGGATAACGCATCTATCACTCCTTTAATATCATAGGAGTGTCCCAGTGTGCCTACATAAGCGATTTTAATAGTATTCTTTTCTTTTTTCTCCTGATTCTTACTCGCGGCGTCAAAAATATCTAATGCGGTGCCTAAGTAGACGCTGAGATATTGTTTTGTCTTCTTATTAACAGTTAAAGCTCTTTTTGCATATGTTTCCGAGACTGCAACGATCTGATCGGCTATTGAATATATTTTATCCGCTTTTCTTTTAAGCGGGCCATAAAGAATTTTTCCTACTACTGGAGGATTAAAAACCATTTGAAAAGCCTCTGGCCAAATATCTTGAACGTCAATTATAAATCTGATTTTATTTTTTTCTGCATAGACTACTGCTTCATAAGCAAGATCTAGTGACGGGACGGCACAGTAGATAACATCTGGCTTTATTTCTATTTTTGCGAGATACTCTTTTAAGTTTTTCGATAAAATTTTATGGCTATACATTCGCGCGAGCGAAACATTATTTCTATATCCTGGTTCATCTATTAACGTTAATTTGTATTTTAAAGCATTTACTTTTTTAAAATCCAGTTTCCGATGTTTTTTTAAGGCATGAGAAAAAGAAGATGTAATAAGCTCTACATTGTGTTTACTATAGTCTATCGAATTGAGGAGGTATATAAAACGGCTATTTCCATTCTCCCAAGGCAAAGATACGTAATTAGCTATGAAGAGTATTTTCATATTTTAATAACCTTAACCTCATTATACTTCATCATATAGATATCTTCTTCATAATCACCTAATTGTTCTTTGTTTTCGATATTATTCAAGGAGTTGATAATGAACTTTGGAAAATTGACACCTGACTCATACGCATGTGGATAACCGCCGCCAAAGCGCGGATTTACCTCGGAAATATAATACTCTCCGTTTACTTTAAAAACATCCATATCGATCATATAAGTATACCCAATCTCTTCTACTGCAGATTTAATTAAATCAAACAAATTCTGGTCCTTAAATGATCTCGCCTTATCAGTTTCACCTGCACGCATCTTAATTTTTTCTTTTGTAAAGATAGATACAACTTTTTTAGATATAGGATCAATATAAATATCAGCACCAATCTCTTGGCCATCAAGAAACTCCTGAATAATTAAGTCATCGTAAAGACTAAACAAAAGATCGACTTCCTCCTTACTACTAACTTTAGATATATTAATACTAGCACTACCACGAACAGGTTTTATGAAGACAGGAAAACTAATCTTATTATTCTCTAGATCTTTATAGAACTCAGTCTTATCTAGGTAGGTGTTAGCAGTCCTATAGTTATGGGATTTGAGGTACTTAAACATTTCATATTTATCGAAGGCTAGTTTAACCGCTTCTGGCGATGAAATAATCGGAGTCACTCCTATCTTGAGAAACTCATCACGATGTTCTGAGATTAATGATAACTCAGGATCGATTAGGGACAAAATACTGTCAATATTTTCTTTAGTACAGATTTCGAGTAGTTTGGAGATATATTGCGGATCAGTAATACTAGGCATTAAATAAAATTTACCTGCCTCATAGATAGCTGGCGCTAATTCGCTAGCATCCGTAACGATAACTTTTCCATTTTTGCCTATATTTTCTTTAAAATATTGAACTATTTTATTTCTCGTCCCCACACTAGTTATTAAGATATTCATATTAGCTCCTTAAGGTTATTGAAGAATAATGGCAACCCGCCAGTATTAATAAATAATATATTCTTTCCTATTATATTATTACGTTTTAGGTAGTCCTGCATACCGTAAAATGCTTTTCCAGTATATATAGCATTTAGAGATATACCCTCATTAAATAACATACTACGAATAGTCTCTAATACTTCATTATTATAAGCTCCGTAGCCACTCAAAATATAGTCATCCTTAAAAATAACGAGATTCTTGAACTTATCTATGTCTTCCCCCAAGAATTCCTGTACGCTACCAATAACAACCTGTGCTCCTCGTTCTTCTGCCCTTGCAATACTAATGCCGATAATTTTTCTTCCAAAATCCTTGTTAAGATACTGTCCACAAATCAGACCAGCTTGAGTTGACCCAGTACCAGAAGCTAGAAAAATATAATCAAAATGAATATTATTTTTCTTTTCATAGTCTACGATTTCATTGTAGCAATCTACATAAGCTTGAACCCCAAGATTACCATGCCCTCCGCCTGGAATAAAATACGGCTTATTTTGCGCAGACAATTCAGAGATTTTCGCATTAATTGTATCTGAAACTTTATCAACTGGGACCTTAATTACTTCTGCGCCGAGTAACTTAACAAGCTGAGAGTTATTATTCTCCCTATAATCTTCCTCAGGGGAGATAATAATACATCTTAAACCCATGGATTTAGACATATTAGCTATAACTCTACAATGGTTCGAACTACTACTACCATAAGTAATAATGATATCGCTACCTTTTCTAATAATATCATCCTTGAACTTGATGGACTTTCTTGCCTTATTTCCACCAAAAGAAAAACCAATCAAATCCTCTCTTTTTATAAAGATGTTATTTCTTTTATCCCTGATTTTATCTATTGGAGTATTTATTTTTTCTCCAGAACCGTCCAACTCATAGAGATATCTATTAATACTCTTGCCATCATAAAATAGGTGATTTTTTATTAATCCTTTTTCAACGAATCCTAATTTCTTAAATAGATACTGCGCTTTTTTATTCTCTTCTTCCGTATATAAATAAATTTTATCTAGCTTTAGAGTTTTAAAAGCATAGTCAAATAACATCTTCGATGCTTTTACTCCAATACCTTTACCAGAAAAATGATGATCGATACAAATATAATATTCGGCTTGCTTTCTAATCTGATCAATATTCAAAAGTCCTATAAAACCACAGACTTGATTTTCGAATAAAATAGTACAGTCAATTCTATCAGTTTTAGTATTTAGATTTCTGAACCAGTTTAAAGTTTTACTATAGTTTAATGGCAGATCATAATGCAAAAATTGATTATTACTTGAATCATTAATAATACTAACCTTTGCCTGTATATCATCCTCGGAAAATAACCTGATTAATAAATTATCGTTTCTTAATATCATTTTTTCTCCTTTCATCATCAAATTTTCCGAATGACAAATCCGATGATGGGCATGCCGTAATATCTTCTTTTAAGAAGACTTTTTTGATAGTCTTCAAAAAGATTTTGAGATCCATGAAAAAACTCATATTTTTTACATAATAAATATCATTTTGCAATCTCTGGCTCCATGGCGAATTATTTCGACCATTAACCTGCGCATAGCCAGTAAGCCCAGGCCTTACAGTGTGGCGTAAACGTTCTTCTTCCGTATAGTAAGGTAGATATTCCACTAATAATGGTCTTGGACCAACAATACTCATTTTGCCAACTAGAATACTCAGTAATTCTGGAAGCTCATCAAGAGAGGTACGGCGGAGTATTTTACCAAAGCTATTAAGACGCTGTGTGTCTGGCAGGAGCTTTCCGTCAGCACCCTTTTTGCTACTCATTGTGCGGAATTTATACATATTAAAGATTTTTTCATCTTTTCCTGGACGTGGCTGTTTAAAGAAAATCGGCCACCCCATAAATACTAAAACAAGAATAGAGATAATAACAAGTATTGGAGATAATAGAATCAATGCCATGAAAGAGATTATAAAGTCAAAAACACGCTTACCGTACTTTTTATAAAATTGGCTCTGATTATTTAATGTCTTCTTCATGATTAAAACAACTCTTAATAACTTCTATAACAATATCTTGTTCTACTGCGGTCATCTTGATATCTGATGGAAGGCAAAGTCCCCTCTCAAAAATATCTTCACCCACACTTATCCCATCTCTAGCAGATATAAAAATATTATTCTGGTAAATAGGCTGCATGTGCATAGGTTTCCAGATAGGTCTGCCCTCAATATTGTAACTAGCCAAAACCTCGAGAATCTCCGTTGGGCAGCTTTTACCTTTAACCTTATTATAGGTAGCTTTTGTCGCACTTCTTTTTTGATCAGTCATTGCATCCGAATCAATTAATAAACAGCTAAGCCAATAGTTCGCCTCAGTATCTTTTGATTTTATTATTGGATTCATAGATACTGGAAGAGTCTTAAAACCATCTTCGTATCGTTGATAGATTTCTTTCTTCTTAGCAATGTGCTCTTCTAGGTGAGGAAGCTGTCCGCGAACCACGCCGGCAATTACGTTACTCATACGGTAGTTATAACCGATTTCTTCATGTTGATACCAAGGAGCATCTTCACGTGACTGAGTTGACCATTTTTTTGCTTTAATAATAGCATCCTGATCGTCAGTTAATAGCATACCGCCAGATGAACCAGTAATGATTTTATTGCCATTAAATGAGATACAATTATATTTTCCGAAGGTACCAGTCTGCTTATCGTGATAAGTTGCACCCAAACTCTCGGCTGCATCCTCAATAAGAATAGCATTATTCTCTTCACAGATTTTCACGATTTCGTCAAGCTTTGCAGGAGTACCGTAAAGATGAGCCACAACCACCACTTTTACATCGGGATGCAATTTAAATGCCTTCCTTAACGCCTCTGGGTCCATATTCCATGTCTCATATTCCGAGTCGATAAAGACTGGTATTCCGCCTTCGTAAACAACTGGGTTTACGGTAGCAGCAAAAGTTAAGTCAGAGCAAAAAACCTTATCGCCTCTCTTTACACCAGCAAGCTTAATAGCAAGATGAAGAGCTGCGGTACCAGCGGAAAGTCCGATAGAAAACTTACTACCAGTTTTCTTGCAGATTTCAGACTCTACTACATCAATATTTTCACCAAGTGAACTCATCCAGTTTGAATCATAGGCTTGCTTAATATAGGCTAGCTCCTCACCGTTATGCATGGTGGGAGTACTTAGCCAAATTTTATTTTTAAGTGGTTGAATATTCATTTCACTTACCTGAACCTTCTTTATCAATTTTATATGTAGTAACAATCTTTGCGACTTTCTCCTTGATACCATCTTCGTTTTTATAGGCATCCGCGATTAAATCATCTAAGTTTTTGAGGAATGTCTCTGGTATTCTGAGCGGTTTTCCAATATGAATCAGTTTATTTGGAGTCTCTTTTAACCCCTCTTCATCCATAAGGATCTCTTCATAGAGTTTTTCGCCAGGCCTCAAGCCACTGATTTTAATTTTAACATCTTTGCCAGGTTCAAGTCCTTTATATCGAATTAATTTCTTTGCTAAATCGTAAATTTTAATTGGTTCACCCATATCTAAAACAAAGATTTCACCCCCTTCAGCAAGAATACTAGCTGAAAGGACTAGACCTACAGCCTCCGGAATCGTCATAAAGAATCTGCGAACTTCCTTATGTGTAACCGTAACTTCACCACCATTCTCGATTTGCTTGAGAAATAGTGGAATGACGGAACCGTTTGATCCAAGCACATTGCCAAATCGTACAGCTACAAACTCCGTATCTTTCGTCAACTTATCGTAGGCCTGAATTATCATCTCACATATTCGTTTCGTAGCCCCCATAACATTAGTAGGACGAACCGCCTTATCACTAGAAATTAAGATGAACTTTTTAGTTTTATATTTCTTAGCAAGTTTACAAACATTTAATGTACCTAAGCAGTTATTTTTAACTGCTTCATTAGGGCTAACCTCCATGAGAGGAACGTGTTTATGTGCAGCCGCATGGAAAATTTGATCTGGTTGATGTTTTAAAAATACCTCTTCCATTCTATCGTAGTCCCTAACTGAACCAATGATGACATGAAGATTGAGCTCAGGGTATACCGATAATAATTCCTGTTGAATATCGTAGGCGTTATTTTCATATAT
>CALFGG010000087.1 GCA_937958235.1 uncultured Candidatus Saccharibacteria bacterium | reverse complement strand
CCTCATAGCTCTCGTGATGCCCGGGTGCTCGGACCTGAGGCCAACGCTGCCGGGAAGGGCGGTGGTGACGTGATCTCTACCCACACGAACTCACGAAGCCCCAGATTTTTGTTACAATTTGAGACTCACTGCATCAATGATAGTCCATAGAGCTTGCGAGGAATGGAAAGAAACCATGAACGAAAGTGAGAATATCATATCAGACCATCTAAATTACCTTCTCGACCCGTCATACGATGCCTCAAGCGATACCTACCTTGCCGACGCATGCGAACGTATGGCAGCAGGCGAGTCCATAAATGCGGAGCTAGCGTATGTGATGAGTCAACGCGCCTTAAAGATCCAAGCAGAATTCAACAATGCATACCATGAACCAACCGAGCTTCGCGCGATCTTCTCACGTCTTGTCTGCGACAACGTGCCTGATAGTTTTTCCTTTAACCCTCCTTTTTACACTGACTTTGGAGCAAATATCCACTTGGGTGAAAGAGTCTTTATCAACTCAGGCTGCCACTTCCAGAGTCAAGGCGGCATCTGGATCGGTGAAGGGGCGCTCATTGGCTACAATGTGACCATTGCCACACTCAATCACCGTCTCTCCACAAGTGAGCGATACATCTGTGATCCCGGTTCAGTTCGTATAGGCAAAGGCGCTTGGATCGGTGCTAATGCTACACTTACCCCAGGCGTAACGGTCGGCGACTACGCCGTTGTTGCTGCAGGAGCCGTCGTGACTAGAGATGTGCCCGCCATGACTATTGTAGGCGGTGTACCCGCGCGTACCATTCGGGTTATCCGTAATTCCCGGCTAGATTTCTAACCACGTCGAGACTCGCACAAAAAATTGGAAAATGAGCAGGTAGAGTGTCCTGTCTGGTTGACCTGCGGATACTTATCTGGCACGATGTGGTAAGAACCTGACTTTGGCGTACGACCTCAATTTCTAGTGCTAGATCGATTCCCGTAACCCTCTCGGCTTACGGCTTTGAGGTCGGGGTCCATGTCCAAGGGCCTTGCCGCATTCGCCCTTCGTGAGGTGGCGGTAGTCGAGAGCCCCGTAACCTCCTTGAACCTGCCGATGAGGGGCGAGGAGCGCGAGACGTTGACGTGCCTTCGTCTGCCTGAGGGAGCACGACATCCTCAACCCCTCCGCCCACCCGCTCTCACGTCTTGGCGGCAGCACTATAGCACTAGTAGACCGTTCTAGAATTATATGATGCGTATTCATATCACGCCACATCCTCTTTGCCGTCTCCGCTGGGTCCGATCCCCCACCTCCACCTGTGAGGCACGGGGCTCGCGTCGGCCTCCCCGGGGCACGGCTCGATGCGCTCCCCCGGCTCGTCTAGCGACCTCACGCGGATGTGACGCAGCGCCTGCCTGGCCATCTTGCCGAAGAAGCCCCCTGTCACGTCGGGCCGGCTGCCGTGCCTCGGCGTGAACACCATCCCGGACCTGCCGGGA
>CALFGG010000086.1 GCA_937958235.1 uncultured Candidatus Saccharibacteria bacterium | reverse complement strand
ATGGTCTTGTCACGTTTGTCAGAAGTAACTACTCCTTGAAGTGTTTGTGCCATACTTAGGCTCCCTTTCCTTGATTAATTAACGTTTTTGATCTTGCGATTTCTTTTCTTAAAGCTTTGATCTTGTGTGGATTTTGAAGAGTTCCTTCAATTAATCCACGACGAGCTTCAAGTAATTCTTTTTGAAGATCAGCTAACGGTTTTAGAACTTTTTCAGCTTTTTTAGCTTGTTTTTCTGCCATAATTACTGATCTCCTTTCCTGACGAACTTACAGCGGACAGGTAGTTTGTGGGAAGCAAGACGGAGAGCTTCTTTTGCCTGCTCTTCGGTAACTTCGCCCATTTCAAACATGACTGTACCGGTTTTAACTTTGGCAACGTAGAACTGTGGCTCACCTTTACCAGAACCCATCTTAACATCGAGAGGTTTCTTGGTGACTGGGGTGTGTGGGAAGATGCGGATCCAGACTTTACCACCACGCTTGATGTAGCGGGTGATAGCCTGACGGGCAGCCTCGATTTGACGTGAGTTGATACGCTCGTTGTCGAGTGACATGAGGCCAAACTCACCAAATGCAACTGTATTACAACGAGTTGCTACGCCATTGTTTTTGCCTTTTCTAACTTTGCGATGTGCAACGCGACTTGGAAGTAAAATAGCCATAATTATTTCTCTCCCTTATAGATCCAGACCTTGACACCAACAATACCAGCGATGGTTGGAGCGTGGTGGATATGGAAGTCGATGTCAGCGCGAAGAGTATGTAGAGGGACTGAACCCTCGATGAACTTTTCACGGCGTGACATTTCAGCACCGTTAAGACGGCCGGAAACTTCGATACGAACACCTTTAGCTCCTGCAGTCATAGTGGACTGGCTAGCCATCTTGACGGCACGGCGGAAATTCATACGCTTACCGAGTTGGAAGCCAATATTCTCAGCCACTAATTTGGCAGAAAGTTCTGGTTTTTTAACTTCTTCAACATTAATACGGATTGGCTGTGAAACAAATTTTTCAAGCTCTTTCTTGATCTCGTTGATACCTGCACCTTGCTTACCAATCACGGCACCTGCTTTTGCGGTACGAATAGTGATAGTAGTTAGGTTGTCGGTACGCTCGATATCAATGCGAGCAATAGTTGGACGAGACTTAAAACGATTTTCAATAGCCTCGCGAATCTTAACATCTTCAATTAACCATTTTTTGAAGTCAGTATTTCTGGTAAACCATTTGGAAGACCAGTCTTTGCTGATTTGTAGACGATAAGAAACAGGGTTAACTTTTTGTCCCATTACTTGTCCTCCTTTTTAGTGGTCTCGGCTTTTTTAGCTTTCTCTTCACCAGCTACTTCAACAAAGATATTGCTGGAGATTTTTTCGAAAGGAAGAGCGCGACCGCGTGATGCAGGAACAAAACGACGAATACGTGTACCTGCAGTGACTGAAATGCGAGCAATGCGAATTGTCTTAGGATCGATTGAGACGCCAGAATTCAAGAGATTGGCTTTGGCGGAATCGATGGCCTTAAGTACAGGACGAGCAGCGCGACGTGGAGTATGTTCGAGGATTACGATAGCGTCAGCTACGTAACGATCGCGAACTAGACTTGCGACAATGCTGGTTTTGCGTGGCATTGAGTCAATACCTTTAATATATGCATGTGCAAAATGAGTAGACATTATTTACCTCCTCGTTTTGCAGCTTCAGCGGCTTTCTTACCACCATGGCGTTTAAATTTGCGAGTTGGGGCAAATTCGCCAAGCTTGTGACCGACCATATTTTCTGAAACGAAAACTGGAACATGAACTTTACCGTTATGAACGGCAACTGTGCGACCAACCATCTCTGGGAAGATTGTTGAGTAGCGTGCCCAAGTTTTAATTACGGTGCGATCTTCGGCAGAAAGAGCTTTGATTTTCTTTTCTAGTTTAAAATCCACGAAAGGACCTTTTTTGAGGCTTCTTCCCATAGACTATTTCCTCTTTCCTTCGTGACGACTGCGCACGATCATTTTATTAGTTTTCTTATT
>CALFGG010000085.1 GCA_937958235.1 uncultured Candidatus Saccharibacteria bacterium | reverse complement strand
CACCTCTTCAAACTCTACACCTAAATACTTAGACACCATTGCAAGATACCACAAAATATCGCCGAGCTCTTTAGCAAGTTCCTTTCTTTTTTCATGAGAGACCTCGCCATTCTCATCTCTAATTATCTTTTTTATCTTGTCGCAAGCCTCACCAGACTCTCCTGCTAAACCTAAAACCTTCTCTAAAATTCCTAGGTGATTTACCTTAGCACCCTCAGCTACAAAAGTTTCATAAGAAAATGTATCAAATTTGCCAGCTTTTTCCTGATATTCATTAAAATTCATCTTCACCTCCTTTTTTATTTATCATAACATAAATATCTTTTAGTCACCGCTTAAAAATATCACCACCTAAATAAACTCTAGTCTCATCTTTATTCCATAAACCGAACAACTTAAAAAACAAAATCCCCTCTTTCGAGGGGTTTGTTATTTCTAGGTGGATATTTTACTCAGTTGTCTTTTTTGCAGGGCCACGTCGTGAAATACGACCGCCTTTTGCACCAGCAATCTTAGCCAGTGCAGGGTTTGCAGCAAAGCCTCCAGTGCAGCCTAAACGGCCACCCTTTTGTCCAATCTTTGCGTAAAAATCTTTACCGTATTTTTCACGGTTTGTTGCAGCAGCTTTTAGGCCACCTTGCTTTGTTCCAGCCATTATTCCTTCTTTCTGCCCACCAGAAAAATATTAATTTTATTCCTCCCCCTCTATCCCGCGAAGTGTCATACTCAACTTATCCGCACCCCTTGGTCTATGTTCTGTATTATATAATAACCACAGCTTTTTGTCAATATGCTAAAGTTAAAAAACATTGTATAATATATTATTCCTAGTTTTATTGACAACCATCTAGTTCTTTGTTACTATATTTCTACTGGGGTAATAGCTCAGCTGATTAGAGCGCTGCCTTTGCAAGGCAGAGGTCCAGGGTTTGAATCCCTGTTACTCCACCATTTTCTGATTAATAATCAGCCCTGGGGTATTTAGCGTCCCCCCGCTAAATACTCCACCAAAAAATTAGACCGTTTCGGTCTTTTTTTATACTCTCTTCCCCTCTTTTATTATCTATAAATTAGTTTCAATGTACTCTCTCCTCAATATATAAAAAGTCATCTGTTCTACACCTAAAAGTCAAAAGCACAAAAAAATCGCTCTCGCGATCCATTGTTGTGGTGGGGATATGTGGACTTGAACCACAGACCTCGTCATTATCAGTGACGCGCTCTAACCAGCTGAGCTATATCCCCAATACCTCTCCATTCTACCCTATCTATTCAGAAAAATCAATATCAAACCTAGATTAGTTTTACATTGTGTTATAATTTACCCATGCAATGGAATTTTAGTTTTGGTTGGATGCTCATCGGCCTTATAATTACCACTCTCAGCGGTCTTGTCGTCGCTAAATATCAAGTTATTTCCGACAATATGCTTAGTGGTGTCTCTTCTTATGATCGTGTAAAGTTTTGGGGCCTTATTGGCGTTGGATTAGGCCTTGCTGTCACCGCAAACCTACACACCTTCTTCCTTACCATCCTCGTTAGTCTTTTATTCAAAAGATAACTAATCTTTACCAACAAATAAAATACTCGTCAAATCGACGAGTATTTTATTTTATAGAACCTGCTGCCTAACCCACTCATACATAGCCACTCCAGCCGCCACCCCCACATTCAAAGATCTTGTTGACCCCAGCGATTCTATATAACGAACATCATCAGCCTTTTCTAATAATTCACTACTGATTCCATTCCCCTCACTTCCAAAAACTAAAGTAGTTTCTTGAACAAATTTTTTATCATGTATAGGCTTAGCGCGTTCAGTATTATTCTCAATTGCCACCACATCTCTGTGTCGCCCCCTCTGATCATCCATAAAATCTTTCACTTCCGACCAGTATTTAATCGTCAAATACTTATCTGTACACATTGCACCGCGCCTATTATATTTCTTCTTTCCAATAATGTGTACAGACTGAACATTAAAGTTATTCGCCGATCGAACAATTGTTCCTACATTAAAATCGTGATCCACATTCTCAATCGCAATTTCTAAGCCCACCCGTTTCTCGTCTAAATTATTTTTTACCGCCTCATTAGACAACCCCTTGAATTCGTCTCTTAAGTTTCGAATATCAAGCGTCGGATCAAGCTCAAAATCTTCCATTTTCTATGCAAAGCTCCCCATCATCACATATCCATAATATGCTGCAAACATTAGTAAAAAGATAATCCCCTTCTTGTATCCAATTCTTCCACCATGTCTAGCAAAGAAGAATAATACTACAGCCGATATAATTAAGGCAATAATATCGATATATGAGAACGCACCACCACCTACGCCACCAAAAATTGCCACCGGAAGGCCCGCTACAATACCAATATTGAAGATATTTGATCCTACAATATTACCGATTGCAATATCATACTCACCCTTCTTTGTAGCAATTACTGAAGTTACTAGCTCAGGTAGCGAGGTACCAAGTGCCACAATAGTGAGTGAAATAATCCTTTGGCTTACGCCAAATGTTGCCGCAATTTCCGAAGCTCCTTTAACCACAAAATCACTACCAAGAACAATACCGAAAAGCCCAATTACGATCATCAAAAGCGCCTTTGCTAACTTAACTGGCTTTTCGTCCTTATTCTCTTCTTCATTAGTATCTTTTTTACGAGCCATCCCAATCAAATAGTAAATAAAAATACAGAAGAATAACAGCAATACAACACCATCTTGACGTGTAAATATATTCTCAGCTAAGCCAAAGATTTTATCTGATAGAAGAGCTGCAAATGCTAACGTAATTAAGACTAGCACCGGGATCTCCTTCTTTACGGTCGCCGTATTTACTCTGAGAGTCCCCACAAGAGACGCCAAGCCTAATATCAATAAAATATTAAGCACATTACTACCTACCACGTTACCTAATAAAATATCGCCTTTACCAGATAAGATCGACTGAATACTCACCGCGAGCTCCGGTGCACTTGTACCAAAAGAAACGATAGTCAGACCAATCAGCATCTTTGGTACACGAAATTTTCTAGCCGTATCACTGGCTCCATCCACAAAAATATCCGCCCCTTTAATTAGAAAGACAAAGCCGATAAGCAGCAATGCCAGGTTGATCAAAAGACCCATTTTATTTTTATTCTCCCTTAAACTCTTACTATTTTACCACAAGAAAATTAGATTAGTCCAACCATCTCTTTTTTGAGTCCGCCTGCATACTCTTTGCAATTCTTGGTAGATACCTCAAAATAGCTTGATTAAGTGGTAGGTCATATTCTCTAAATTCATCATCCTCAAACTTCTCGCTATGTACATAGTAGCGATTGCGCGCCATCCTTTTCCGACGCTTTTCGCTTTTCATATAAGATGCGTCTCCAGACGTCTTAATATATTCTAGAACCGCCGTCTCCGGGTATCCGAGCAATTTGCCCACACGAAGATTCGCCTCATTCCACTCGTTTCTATTCTTCTCAGCCACCAAGCCGCCTTCAGTTAAATCGGTCACCACTGAATAATTTTTCTTCAACTCGTCACATAAACTATCATCAATCGAAATATAAATAAATTCATCCCCCTCATACAAAGAATCTGTCCTCCTTTTAATATTTTTATGAACAGCAAACTTACTAACATCGCCAATGATTATTTTTATTCCAAGCTCTTCCAAAATATTTTTTAGAGTACCACCATCAAGTAGCATCCGACCATCTTCCATTACATCGTTTACAAGCAATGCAGTAGGTTTAATTCCAATCAAAACTCCAAGAATACTAGCCGCCTCTGAAATAACTAGTCCTATATTTTCTTCCCCATAAAACTCGAGTAGAAAATCTTCTAACTCTAGCAGCTTTTTCTCCATCATACAAACAGTATATCATATACAGGAAGTCAAAAAACCTCCCTTGGGGAGGTTCTCCTTAACAACTCAGTTGTGCAATTCATCGAAAGTAACAGTAAGCTGTAAATCGTATCTTACTTACGTAAGCTATATTGTGTTCTAAGCTTAATTAACACAATTACGACCGACCTAGATACATTAAATATCGCTATTTAATGCTCATCAAATCCTTCTCTAGAAAGGAGGTAATCCATCGACACGTTCTCGTACCGATGCCTTGTTACGACTTAACCCCAATCATCTCCCCCACCTTAGGCCGCCGAGGCGGACTTCGGGTGTTGGTGACTCTCATGGTTTGACGGGCGGTGTGTACAAGACCCGGGAACGTATTCACCGCAACATGCTGATCTGCGATTACTAGCGATTCCGACTTCAAGAAGGCGAGTTTCAGCCTCCTATCCGAACTGGGACTGGCTTTGGTGCGATTTGCTTCACATCACTGCTTCGCTTCGCATTGTACCAGCCATTGTAGCGCGATTCTAGCCCAAGGCGTAAGGGAAATACTGACCTGACATCATCCCCTCCTTCCTCCCCGTTACCGGGGCAGTCCTACCAGAAAAATACAACTGGTTGCAAGGGTTGCGCTCGTTGATGGACTTAACCAAACATCTCACGACACGAGCT
>CALFGG010000084.1 GCA_937958235.1 uncultured Candidatus Saccharibacteria bacterium | reverse complement strand
GTGACCGTCACGGTGATGGTCTTGTCGCGCTTGGCACTCGTTACGACGCCAATCAGTGTTCGTCGGGCCATTACTTGCTCTCCTTTTCGTTAATTTGTGTCAGCAGGCGTGCGATGTCCTTGCGGAGTGAAAGCAGCGCTTTTGGATTAACTAATTCGCCAGCAGCGTGAGAACGTTTTGCTTGAAGCAGGTCATTTCGCTTTTCGGCGAGTTCCTTCTTCAAATCGTCAACGGTCTTTACAACTGCTACTTTTGTGGTTTTCTTTGTTTCAGCCATTATGCGTCCTCCCGCTTGATGAACTTACATTTGACTGGTAGTTTGTGGCTAGCCAGGCGCATTGCCTCACGAGCAACTTCCTCGGAAACGCCCTGCATTTCAAATAGCACTGTACCAGCCTTCACCTTGGCGACAAAGAACTCTGGATTACCCTTACCACCACCCATCTTCAAGCCAAGTGGCTTGCGAGTAACTGGGGTGTGTGGAAAAATCCGGATCCAAATCTTACCACCACGCTTGATGTAGCGGGTCATTGCCTGACGAGCAGACTCGATTTGGCGGGAGTTAATGCGCTCGTTTGATTGTGATTGCAGTGCAAAGTCGCCGAACGCGATGTAATTACCACGGGTTGCTTGACCACGGTTTTTACCGATGCGCACTTTGCGGTGCTTGGTTTTCTTTGGTAACAGCATTTAGCGACTCCTTTCTCCCTTATAAATCCACACTTTCACGCCAATGATACCAGCTGGTGTCTGAGCGCGAGCACAATGGAAGTCAATATCAGCGCGCAAGGTGTGTAGGGGCACTGAACCTTCAATTACCTTTTCGCGACGTGCCATTTCAGCGCCGTTCAAACGACCAGCCACCTCAATACGAATACCTTTAGCGCCGGCATTCATGGTGTTTTGTGCGGTCATTTTAGTTGCACGGCGGAAGTTGATTCGGCGCTCCAATTGGCGAGCAATATTTTCAGCTACCAATTTGGCTGCTAGTTCCGGTCGGCGCACTTCTTCGATGTTGATGCGAACAGGTGACCCGACGATCTTCTCAACTTGCTTTTTCAATTCATTCACGCCAGCACCACCACGACCGATCACCACACCAGCTTTTGCTGTGTGAATTGTAATCGTGATCAAGTTAGCGCTACGCTCAATCTCAATGCGATTGATAGTTGGGCGTGAGGCAAATTTCTTCTCAATCAATTCGCGGATTTCGTGATCCTGGCGAATTGCCTCCGCAAACTCTTTCTTATTGGCCGTAAACCAACGAGAGCTCCAGTTCTTGTGAACTTGTAGGCGGAAGTTGATTGGATTCACTTTTTGACCCATTTACTTCTCCTCCTTTTTTGCCGTGGTTTCGGCGGCTTTTTTCGCTGCAGGCTTGGCAGGTTTGGTCTCTGCTTTAGCCTTGGTCTCTGGTTTCTTCGCAGGCGCTTTCTTTGGCTTCTCAGTACCAGTTACTTCAACCAAGATGTTTGACGTCTTTTTCTGGAACGGCAAGGCACGACCCTTTGACGCTGGCTTAAAGCGGCGTAGACGTGTACCAGTGGTAACGCTCAAGGTGGTAATTACCAAGCTTTTAGCGTCCAAACCGTGGTTGTTGATGGCGTTTGCCTTGGCACTGTCGATTGCCTTTTTGACCGGCAAAGCAGCGCGTTTTGGCACGTGCTCCAAGATAACCAATGCATCAGCGACGGTGCGGCCGCGTACCAGCGCAGCTACCAGGCTGACCTTGCGTGGTGTTTGGTCAACACCTTTGGCGTAAGCGCGAACAGTATACGTAGTATCAGCCATGATTACTTCTTATCCTTTCCGCCGTGCTTACGGAACTTACGAGTTGGGCTAAACTCACCGAGTTTGTGGCCAACCATGTTTTCGGTAATCAGCACAGGCACGTGCATTTTACCGTTGTAGACAGCAATCGTTCGACCGACCATTTCTGGGGTGATAGTCGAAGCGCGCGCCCACGTTTTGATAACGGTTCGATCGTCAAGGCTGAGAGCAGCGACTTTTTTCGCAAGCTTCACATCGACGAATGGACCTTTCTTTAATGAACGACTCATCGTGATTTACCTCTTCCTCTTCGCGTCGTGACGCGTGCGTACGATTAATTTATTTGAGCCTTTGCGGCGGCGAGTTCGATAACCCAGCGTCAATTGACCCCATGGCGTACGTGGTGCTTTACCAGTACCGTGGCGACCACCGTCACCACCACCATGTGGGTGATCTGCGGCGTTCAT
>CALFGG010000083.1 GCA_937958235.1 uncultured Candidatus Saccharibacteria bacterium | reverse complement strand
TTCCAGCCTTATATTCTGGATAAATTGCTAGTCTTTTTGCTGTTGAGGTCTTCGCTTTATCCCATGCAACTACTACTTTCGTTGGTTGCAATTTTTTCACAATTTCTGTTGCAATTGTTGCAAAACCATACACTCCAGAAGTTGGCGTACCGTCCGATGTTGACAACGCCCCCATTGCAAAATATCCCCTATAAAATACACTCTTACCGTCAATAATTACCAATGTCTTCATCGTCTCACCTTAGTCTAGTTTTTTAATTAGAATTCAATTCGATCGAGAATCACATCCACATCATCATGCAGCTTAGCTACGCTTTCATCATTGAGCACATAGTAATCTGCCATTGCAATTGGACCACCCTTCTCTAAATTCTCCACCTCCGATCTATCACGTTCTTGAATTTCTTTTGTATTGAATGGCCTCTCTGGTCTTTTTCCAACCCTAAAATGCCTTAGGGCCTTTGGTACTACAACCGCCAACACTGTTAATTGACCTGGAAATTCCTTTTTTAAAATCTTATATTCAGTCCATGAATAAAGACCATCTAGTACAATCCGCTTTTGACCGGCATTAATTAGGTTTTTTGCCTCCTCAATCACTTGTTTCACCACCCAATCTTTACCTTCGGTCTCCCGAATCATCTCCCTGAATCGCTTTTCACTTTCTCCGTCTGAAGTAATTTCGATCCCTCGTCGCTTCATCTCTTTATAAATCATTCCCCCAAAATACACTTTAGGAAAACCTTTTTCAGTCAAATAATCTACTACTACCGATTTTCCAGATCCACTCATCCCCACAACTGCTATGATTTTTATATTGCCATCATTCATCATCTTTTCCTCTTATTTTCTCTATATTACTCTATTTCTTCTCTTTTGACTATTTTGCAAATTTTCGAAAAAAGTTCACAAAATCCGCTCTCTCTTGTGTTTGCCTCATATAAATCAAAATCGATCTCCCCTTCTCGTCTCTCAAACTGCCATCCATCTCCGCATCCACCATAAAAGTTGTACGGTTTTTAAAACTCAAAAAAATTAATAAATTTTTTATTAAGCTCTCACTTCTATCGTAAATCTGGAAAACGTCTGAAAACCACCCATGCTTAGCCTTAAATACATTCTGTTTAGAAAATACATATATATCCGAATAACTATTTAGTTCAGCATCCACCTTCACAATCACAATCACTCCAGTTTGCCAGTTATAACCTATTACCAGGTTTGAATAAATTGTTGTGGTTAAATTTTGTATATATATCCCATAATTAGATTCAACCTCTCTTTCTTCACTAATCGAGTCGGTATGATATCCAGCCACTAATTTAAAGCCTTCCGGGGAAATTAATTGTTCAGCAATGTGTACACCATTTTTATCCACAACCTCTTTTTGTGACACTTCAATATTATATTGCTCAATTGCCACCAAAAAAATTCTCGCCATCCTTTCTCTGTTGCGTTTTATCAATTCAATATTCCAATTCTTTTCTCTTTGTCCAAAAAAGCCCTTCATCCATTCAGAAAATCCACCTCTACCAGTTCTAATTCCAAGCTGTACCATTATCTATAATCATACCATGCCTAATTTTAAATTAGAACTTGCTATAATATTAATATGATTTATGATATTGCAATTATTGGTGCCGGTACCGCTGGTATGACTGCCGCCCTCTACGCTCTTCGCGCAAATAAAACTGTTCTTTTGCTGGAGTCCACTATTTATGGTGGCCAAATCATTCAATCTCCCCTTGTAGAAAACTACCCTGGTCTCCCTAATGTATCTGGCCAAGATTTTGCCTCTCATTTGTATCAGCAACTTCAAGCTTTAAACCAAAAAATCACCTACCAAACCGTTCTTGATCTAGACTATGTAGATTCTCTTTATTCCATTCACACTAAAAATCAACAATATCATGCCAAAACAGTTATTTTGGCAACTGGAACCACACGCCGCAAGCTTAATCTCCCGGAAGAAGATCAACTTCTAGGTCGTGGCATCGCTATTTGCGCCACCTGTGATGGCCCACTTTATAAAAATCAAACTGTCGCCGTTGTTGGTGGAGGTAATTCCGCCGTTCTTTCTGCCCTCTACTTAGCAGATCTTTGTCAGAAAGTTTATCTTATACACCGTTCCGATCTTTTTCGTACCGAAGAACTTCTCTTTGACAAGTTAAAACTTCGCAAAAATGTAACCATTCTTACCAACAATGAGATCAACTCACTAAAATCTTCCAACCATTTTCTCACGGCAGTTGATCTTAAAAATGATTTGCCAAAAGATTTTCAACAAGACCCCTCACTCCCTCGTACTCTTAAAATTCAAGGTCTCTTTGTTGAAATTGGCCGCATTTTCCCAAGTACTAATCTTCTAAAGAACCTAGGTCAAAGCCACAATTTAGTTACGGACTCTTCTGGCTTCCCAATTACCGATGATAATTGCGCTACGACCTTACCGGGCTTCTATGTTGCCGGAGATTGTCGCTCTAAAGCTACTCGCCAACTAGTTACCGCTACCGCCGATGGCGCGCTTAGTGCTACTTCCGCTATTAATTTTTTAAACTAAAAAAATGGAGCCATTGACAGGGATCGAACCTGCGACCTGCTCGTTACGAATGAGCTGCTCTACCAACTGAGCTACAATGGCACCTGATTAGATTATATCATGAAACATTTTCTTGCCCAACGAAAACCCCACATAAACCCAGCACTCCCCCCTGAGGATAAACTAAAACAGTCTCAGATTGCCGCACTTACTAGTCGCCCATTTGCGCATCGTGGTGTACACGGTTTCCTTAATCCATCAACCTATCAAAAATACCCTAATATTCCATCTCCTCATCAGCCCTACCTTTTTATCCCTGAAAACACCCTTGCCTCCTTTCAACTTGCTATTCAAAATCAACTAGCCATCGAACTTGACCTTCACTATACAAACGATCATCATCTTGTCATTTTTCACGACAATAACACCTATCGGCTTACTCAAGTCTCTCAAAAAATTAAGCATAGCACCCTAGCTAGTATTCAAGAACTCCAGCTTCTTTCCCCCTCTCGGCATTCAAAAAATCCTTTCCCCAAAGAATATATCTCTAGGATCCCCACACTAGAATCTGCACTTCGATTTATCGCCGGTAAGACCCCCCTCCTTATTGAACTTAAATCTGAATTCAATATTAACTATCGTCATTTCTGCCAACAAACCGCGGACCTGCTTCAAAAATATCAAGAACAATATCAAAATGCTCCCGTCGCCATCAAAAGTTTTGACCCGCGCATCGTGCACTGGTTTCTTCATTATTATCCAAATATCCTCTCTGGCTTACTTATTCCCAACCATCCAAATCCTCTTTATTATTTAGGTTTATCTCTTCTAAAATTCCCCTTTAACTCATGGCTTAAACCGGATTTTCTTTCCGTCGATAAAAAAATTGTTCAAAACAATCATATTCAAAATTACCGCCAATCTCGCCCTGTACTCTGCTGGGTACTCTCTTCAAATTCCGAAAAACACTATCAAAAGTATATAGATAATTCCATTATTGAATAAAAAATTTAAACAAGAAAAAACAGCCCTAAAGCTGTAATGGCGGATCCGACGAGACTCGAACTCGCGACCTCCGCCGTGACAGGGCGGCGCTCTAACCAACTGAGCTACGAATCCAATACCAGTAGTATACTTTATTGTCCCCGATTACGCAAGACTTTTTCTCTATCTTCTTTAAATTATGCTAAAATAACTACATAAGCGAGTATCGTATAACGGCTATTATGCTTCCTTCCCAAGGAAGAGACGAGGGTTCGACTCCCTCTACTCGCACCATTTTTGTCAAAAAAATCCCTCTTCCAGGGATCTTTTTTTATTGATACGATACTTTCTATTCGTCCTTCAAGCTAATCATTTCTCGTACCAGTCCCCCTTCACGAATTTGTTTCACTTGTTTATTAAACTCCAAAAACGGAATCTTAATTGACGTATAATTCACTTGTGATTCGGTTTTGTTAATCAATGTCACAAAATAGTATCCATCACCAGACGAAGACATCACACGATCTGAAGTCTGCCCCGCCTCAAGACTCATCGCGATTCCAGCCCTACCCCCGTCAACATTCAACTTATCAACCAATCCCCCGGTCTCCTCATATAAAACCTTTTCACCAAGCTCATCGGCAATAACCTTTAAACTCTTTCCCGCCTTTACTCCCGCCTGTACAGTCTCCGAAACTCTAATCGCTTCCTTATCAATCTGTTGTGATACTTTTTCTTTCATTAAGGAAAGGTAAAGCATCCTGCGATACTCTTTAACGGATAGACCAAAGTTGTCCTCTAGGATTTTCTTAAAACTCTCCTCACTTCTCTCTACTCCGCCAATCTTACGATGCTTATCGAGCGCACGATCAATCTCATCTTTATCCACAGTCAAATGATACTCAGCCGCCAATTTCAAGGCATAGGCATAATTCTCCGCCTCAGTTAAGGACATTCTTTTGTAATGATTCATCATTGACGAAGCATCTTTATCATTGCCCAACTTCCCTTGCTGCTGTTCAATTGGCGTAATCGTACTCTTATAAATCATTAAATAATCAGAGTATCGTACACGCTCGCCGTCTACTGAAGCCACAGGTAGCGGCACCAGCTGAGTAAGTCTATAAAGTACTGAATCTGTGCTCTGCCACTTATATAGAGATAGGTACAAGAATCCACCAAACAACATTACTGCCACCAAAGAGATCACAATAGTCAACGTTACAATACGGTATTTAGCATATTGTAGAGGATATTTAAACTTTCGCCCCTTTGACAAAACTTCTTCGCGCCTCTCCTCGACCCGCTCAAGCTCTGTCTTGTTTTTAAACTCCTCAATCTCCTTCTGCTCTTTACGTTGTTTTAAACGTTTGATGATTGATGGCTTTTTTTCATCATTTTGTTCTTGTTTCTTCACTCTTATTTCTCCTCTTCTCTACTTTGTGTTTTTTGCCACGACATTTTGCAATTTTTCATAAATCTGCGCCGGTTTCCCCACTACTGAAATCACTAGATCACCCACACCAGTTTGAATTAAAATTGTTCCATAACCTAAAATCCCCCCAACCACCGAAGTGATTCCATAAGAAATGCTCTGGATTTTGTCTAATCCCAGATCCACTACGGTCTTCTTGAATAAACCTTTTTGTGAAACCTGTCTAATTCTTTGGTCTGTCACGATATAAACCGAAAAATACCACATCATGTATGCATAGAAAAAACCACACACCCCCACAAACACAAACCCCAGAAAAATCCACAACATTCTTAGATCATTCTGCCACAAAAAAAGCGGAATTATTCCTAGTATTATCATAATTACTAGGAAAATAATTCCCGCTTTTGCTGTCGAAAAATGGCGACGAAAAATAAACTTAACTTCTTCCCCTTCTCGTTGCCCATCAAATACTAATTTTGTCATATAATTTCAATTTATGGTGACCCGGGCGGGGGTCGAACTCGCAACCTTCTCCTTAGGACGGAGCTGCTCTATCCATTGAGCTACCAGGCCAACACAAATTAATTATACCATATATACTTCACTATCTTAGCGAGTATATTTTTCGTTCAAATCTTCGTAATCATAAAGCTCAGCATCAGTGAACCATAGTCTCACTTCTTCCTCCGCCTCTTCTGGATTTCCTGAAGCATGCACAAGATTAGGTACACCAATCTTTTTTGCATTAGAATAACCAAAGCTCATGTGAGAAAAATCACCACGAATTGTACCCATATCCGCAGATTTTGGCTCAGTTGGGCCAACAATCTTACGCACCAAAGCCACCGCCTCCACTCCTTCAAGGCACATTGCAATAATTGGACCAGACATCATATAGTCCAGATTATACATAAAAGTTTCCTCACCACGACGTGAAATCAACTTTCCAATATCTTCATAATGTTTCTTAAATAACACCTGGTCTGGACTTACCATCTTCATACCAACAATTTTTAGTCCCACACGCTCAAAACGTTGCAAGATCTCCCCCACGATACCACGTTGAACTGAATCTGGCTTAAAGATCACAAGGGTTCTTTGCACGAAGTCGGCAAGATCGACCTCCTTTTGTTTATTAGTAGGTTTATCTTCTGACATACGTACTCCCTGAGCTATGCTCTTACATTTTTCTGATTATAACACAACCAGTCAAGCCATTCCACGCTTGCCCTCATCCAGGTGCAACTCGCAGCCTTAGTCGCAAATTACCGCGTTAATCAATTCCTTACATCCCCCGACTTTTTTATTGTAATTTTTTTGATAGGTTTCCCGAATAAAACTATACATTTCCTCGAATTTCACCGAAATATTTGCAAGATCAACCAGCTGTAACGGGAATTCCGTCAACACATCCGGCCTCTTCTCCTTTTGAAATTGTATAAATGCATTCTTTTTCGCTTCTAAATCGTTCTTTGCTTCCACATAATCCACCACTTCAGTCTCCTCAGAAGAATGATAGAATTTATACGCCGCCTTCGCCACCTCTGTTTTTAAACTTATCCATGCATTGCCATACGACACCAATCTTTCATTCCCAGATTCCACCAAAATTTTCGCCGCTTCCTTAATTTCTGATTCACTCCATTCAAAACCGTTGTGAGTTTTATCTCCAGACGACTCCACAATTAGCCAATTATGCCACAACGAATAAAGATCCAGAGTCTTTTCTACTTCAGCGCTACTTGCCTTAGACTCATTCAACGCCACCTTAAACGCCTCAAATCGACGATTTACCTCGATATCCTTCAAGACTCCGGCCGTGTCCCCCATTTCTTCGATCAACTGCGCATTTACTCCCTGACTATTTTTTTTGCATCCCTCAATATATCCCTGATATATCTCCATCGAAGTGAAGGTGTTGTCATTATATTCTGTTACCTTATCACAGTTCACATTACTTCTTAGTTTTTGTAGGTCACTCTTAATCGCTTTCGCCACACTGTAAGTTTTTGAGTAATCGGTTGAAAACATTCCCGTAATACTTGCAACTATCGAAAAAACCACAATTAATCCCACCGCTGCTGACGGGATAATAATTAGTAGCCTCTTCTGTATCTTCGTCAGCTCACCAAAAGAACGCTTAATTCTTTCCCTCAACTTCGGTTTCTTAGGTTTTTCAATTCTCTTGAAATCTGCATTCGGCCCATACCCTGCCGGGAACCCATTTTCAGGTACCCTATTTTCCTGCACTGTATCCACCACCACGCTACTCCCAGTTAGAGGCTCGTAAATTCTCTTCTCTGTCGGATTCATATTGATTTGCTGATCGACTAGTTCTTGATTATAGTCAATCTTCTTTACTTCACCAAAAACCTTAAATACCGAATTCGTCCCTACCTCATTATTCGGCTGGTTTCCATCATTCATCTTCACGCCCCCATCCATATTTGGCGTAAAATCCACACCCGGAGTATTCAGATTATCCATAACCGTATTATAGCACGGTCTGTTATAATATCCCTTATGGATATCTCTGATCTTATTAATGACTTTCTCGAATCTCTTGAAATTGAAAAAGGCCGTTCTACTAAAACCACTGAAAACTACGGACTTTACCTTGCTCGTTTTCTTGATCTAATCACTCAAGATTTTCCCGAAGGCGCCACCATTAAGCCTTCTGATCTCACTCCAGAAATTTTACGTAAATTTCGTCTCAGGCTCAATCGTTTTGACGACAATCAAAACCATGAACGCCTTTCCGCTCTTACTCAAAGCTATCATCTAATTGCCCTCCGTGGTTTTCTCAAATATCTAGCCAAACGTGGAATTCACTCCCTTGATCCAAGTCTAGTTGACCTACCCCGCGCCGCCAAAAAACAGGTCACCTTTCTCCATTTCGATGAAGTCGAACGCCTACTTGCAGAGATTCCCATCGATACCGAAACTGGCCTGCGTGACCGTGCCATCATTGAACTATTATTCTCCGGTGGACTTCGTGTTTCTGAACTTTGTAATTTGAATCGTGATTCCATTACCCTCGCCCGCCGCGAGTTTATGGTTCGCGGTAAAGGTAAAAAAGACCGCCCTATCTTTATTGATCAAACCACCGCCGATCATCTTGAAGAATACCTTTCCGCCAGAAGTGACACTCTTCCCGCTCTTTTCCTCAATAACTCTTCCAATCAAAATATACCTGATACCTCTGGCGATTTTCGCCGGCTCAGTCCACGTTCGATCGAACGGATTATTCAAAAGTATGCCCGCCTTGCCGGCATCACCAAACACGTCACTCCCCACACCCTTCGTCACAGCTTCGCTACCGATCTTTTAATGAATGGTGCCGACCTACGCTCTGTTCAAAGTCTCCTTGGACATGCCAATATTGCCACCACTCAGATTTACACCCATATCACCGACCCCCACCTTAAAGAAGTTCACGAAAAATTTCATTCAGAAACCAAAGACTAATTTTTTCGCCTCACGATTTCAATTCTACTAAACCCCGGTCTATACCGCCACTACATAGAGATACAAAAGAATCTCTCTAGCAAACAGCAAAACCAACCAAAATCCCATAATTAGATACGGACCAAATGGCACTCGCACCTTTTTCTTCTGCATAATTATCTTCGCATTAAATCCTAATGCCAACAAATTCGCTACAAAAAGTAACGTCAGCGACAGTTCGAATCTTCCCAAAAATAATACTGCCGCTAAAGCCAACAAATAATCTCCTCCCCCTACTAACCGTTCTTTTGAAATTTTATACATTAAAAAATATAAGCCCGGCAACACTAAAATACTGCTCACCAAAGTAAATAAATCATTCTTAATAACTTCACTCGCCTGCCTAGTCGCCCCAGATTGCACACTAAGCAATTTTGAGCCAGACCAATATCTTAGTTCCGAGATTATTCCAAGTCTCACCAGCTCATTCAAAACAAAGTAACCAACACCAAGGCCTATCAACACATATAAAATCCAACTAGGTAACCTTTGCCACTTCGAGTCGTAAACCACCAAAATCCAAAATAATACCGCACTTACCATAAGAATTAATGCCCTTACTATAATCAACGGATTAGTAAAAATTCTCACCAAAAGTTCAATGTCAAAATTTCGCCAGAAATCATACCCCCCTCTTTGCCAAAATCCCATTACGTTCACTTGTTTAAAAAATAAACTCAAAATTCCACAAAAAATTAATCCCATCGCCACTTCTGAAGTAATCTCAATTCCCCCAATCTTCTTTCCGCATTGCCGACAACGTCCCCCCTGTAATACCCATGATACAATCGGGATTAATTCATACCAAGCCAGTCGGTGATGACAAAAAAGACACTCTGAACGTCCACCAATCCTCTTTCCCTCTTCCTTATATCGAATCCGATAAGCCTGACAGCATGCAAATGATCCAAAAACCGCCCCCACCACAAAAAATACTAGATAAAGCACCACTAACACTATCTGTATATTAGCATAAGCCTCTTGATTTTTCTATGAGATTTTATTATTATTTGCATAAGAAACACGCCAAAAACTTGACTAAAAAGAAAGGATCAAATGGCAAATCAAAATCTAAATAACAAAAAAGGCTTCACCATCATCGAGGTTGTCTTGGTACTTGGTATCGCCGGTCTTATCTTCCTTATGGTCTTCATCGCCCTTCCTGCTCTCCAACGCAACCGCCGCGACACCCAGCGCACCTCTGACATCTCCAGACTCGCTGCTGCCCTAACCAACTATCAGTCAAATAACAGTGGCGCTATTCCTTCAGACAAATTTGGCTCCTACGTCTCTGGACACACTGAAGTCGACCAAAACATTTCCCGTACTCTTAATCACCAATCTTGGGCCTATTTCTACGATTCCTACCTAATCATTGGTAAAGAAGATAAAGATAAGTTTGTTGACCCAGAAGGTGGCCCGTACTCTCTATCCATTTCCTCCTGCCGTGAAGCTACTTCTTATAATGCAGAGACCAAAATTTGTAACAACGGTCAACGTTCAGCTTCTACCTGGCGTGACCAATCTGAGGGCAGTCCAAACGGTGTAGAAGACGTCACAGCCGGCAACCCTTACGAACAAAGTGGTACCAAAGGTCACACTATCAGCATCGTCACCAATGCCACCTGCGAAGGCCCAGACGCTATTCATGCTTCCGGTTCACGCAAAGTTGCCATCCTTTATAAGAAAGAAGGCGGCGGCTCAATCTGTCAACCACTTTAAAAAAGACACCCCGCAAGGGGTTCTTTTTTTAGTCCAATATTTTTACCACTTAATTTCTTCGAGGCCCTTCGACTTCAAATATTCATTTGTTTTCGAAAATGGCCTAGAACCAAAGAATCCATTATGAGCCGAAAGTGGCGAGGGGTGAGCCGATTCTAAAACTAGGTGTCTCTCTTGATCAATTAATACCTTTTTACCTCTAGCATCTCTTCCCCACAAAATAAATACCAAATTTTCACGATTTTTATTTAAATATTCCACGCAGTTCTTCGAAAAAATTTCCCACCCTTTTCCTCTATGCGAGCCAGCTTTATGCGCCTCCACTGTCAATACATTATTTAGTAGCAACACTCCCTGCTCCTGCCAACTCGAAAGATCACCATCTGGATTCATGTGCTCTCCCATATCCGCATCGATTTCCTTGTAAATATTCAGGAGACTAGGTGCTATGTATTTTCCACCTTTTTTAACCGAAAAAGCCAACCCATCCGCCACTCCTGGCGTATGATATGGGTCTTGCCCCAAAACAACTACCTTTATTTTATTTAAATCAGTCAAAAAAGCCCTAAACACCGAGCCTTTTTCCGGAAAAATCGTCTTTTTCTCATATTCTTCATGTAAAAAATCAGCTAATTTTTTAAAATAAGCCTTTGAGAATTCTTCCTCCAAAAACCCCCGCCAACTCTCATCAAAACACTTCATCTTATAATGCAAATAATTTTCTCAATTCCTCTTGTACTTCATCAATCGTTCCCCCCGCATCCAGGCACTGCAACTTCATTTCCTTCGCCACCTTAAGATATGCTTCATTCACCTTTTTCTGAAACTCTGTTGGCTGTGTTTTTAATACTTCACCCACTCGACCTTGTTCGACCGCCTGCGTATTTAGTCTACGTTGCCTCTCCGCATCTGACAGCGTCAGTACTACCATCCTGTCAGGCTTAAAATAATAATCCGGCATAATTTCTTTATGCAAACGCGAAATTAACGATTTTGATACCCCACCAGCATAACCTTCATAAATCAAAGTCGACAACCAGTTACGTGTCAAAATCACCGTCTCACCTCGCCTTAACGCAGGCTCCGCAATCTTTCGCCATTGTTCATAACGATTGACTAGGAATAGCAATACTCTAGTTCTATGGTTAATATCTTGCTTAGTTTTATATGTTAACTTAGAAATCTCAGAGACGAAGGGATCCTCCGAACCAGTTCCCGACTCCGAATAAGCGGTCACAATCTCGCCCTTCTCCCTTAGATATTCAGCCAGAAGTCGCGCCTGTGTATCTTTTCCAGTCGCATCTTGCCCCTCGATCACAATCAACATTATTTCACTCCTGCCGCATGCTTTTTCAAAATTTCCCCGCCTTTTTTCTTTCCTGCTGCGTATTCAGAGTAACATTTTGGACAAATTGCCCTATACTCAACCTCTGAGGTGCCATCATCAATTAAGACATCCGGGCCATCCGCCATAAACTCCCCATTCAAAAACCGCGCGTTCAGCGTTGCTTTACGTCCGCACTCACATATCGTTTTAATTTCATCGATATCGTGCGCCATCTGTAATAATCTAGTTGCCCCTTCAAAACCACCATCAGTCAACCTAAAGTTTAATCTTAAGCCATAAGCCATTACTGGCACTTCAAGATCCGTCGTCACTTTCATCAACTGATCCACTTGTTTTGACGTCAAAAACTGTGCCTCATCAACGAGTACACAGGAAATTTTCTTATCCTTAATATGTTTTTTCAAATAACTAAAGAGATCGTCTTCTTTCTCAAAACAAAAATCCGTCACTCGCTCCGGCCCAATCCTGGTTAACAACTTCTCACCATTCTTAGTATCCGTCTTTGGTTTCATCACACAGACCTGATGTCCGCGCTCTTCATAATTAAAAGCTACCTGTAAAAGCTGCATTGTCTTTCCGCAGCCCATTGCACCGTATCTGAAATATAGTTTCGCCACAGCATCCTCCTAGTATTACTATCTCTATAGTAACACAAGAGTTCAGTTTCTACACATCTTCACTAAACTGCGAATTATAAAGCTCCGCATAGAAGCCATTCTTTGCGATCAATTCCTTATGATTGCCTTGCTCAATGATATTTCCCTCCCGCATTACCAAAATCAAATCAGCCTCTCGAATTGTCGACAACCGATGTGCGATCACAAAGGAAGTTCTCCCCTTTGTAAGCTTTGAAAACGCATCCTGGATTAATTGCTCAGTACGTGTGTCCACATTAGAAGTTGCCTCATCCAAAATCATCATCATCGGCTCGCTAATCACCGCTCTCGTAATTGTCATCAATTGTTTTTCTCCAGCCGAAATATTGTCCGAGTCTTCCGAAATCACCGTTTGATAACCATTGGGTAGCGACTTAATAAAATGATCTACCCCCACCAGTTTTGCCGCTTTATAAACATCTTCATCCGAAATCTTCTTTGCTCCGTATTTCAAATTCTCCATAATTGTCCCTGAGAATAACCATGTATCTTGTAAGACCATCCCGAATAAATCACGCACTTCATCGCGTCGCATTTTCTTAGTCTCCACTCCATCAATCAAAATCTCGCCATCATTAGGATCAAAGAATCGCATTAACAAGTTTACAATCGTAGTCTTTCCCGCTCCCGTCGGCCCCACAATTGCCACCTGCATCCCAGGTTTAATTTTCACTGAGAAATTCTTAATCACAGGCTTTACGTCATAACTAAAGTTAACGTCTCTAAACTCCACCTCACCAAGAAATTTACGATCCTTATTCATGATTTGCTTAAATAAACTTTTTTCCACTTCTGGGGTTTCTTCCGTCTCTTCAAGGAAGTTGAAGATTCTTTCTGCTGCTGCCAAAATCTGCTGAATCGTACTTGAAAGCTGTGCCACTTCAGTAATTGGCCTATTGAAGCGATTTAGATACTGGATAAATGCTTGTATTCCACCAATTGAAATTGCTCCTGAAATTACATAATAACCACCCAACATACACACCCCAGCATATGCCAAGTTTAAAAATACATGTGTTAGTGGAAATGTTAGCGAACTTAAAAACTGTGCTCGTCTACTTTCTTCGTATAGCCTAGTATTTATCTTATCGAAACTCTTAATTGACTTACCTGCATGATTATTTGCTTTAATAATCAACTGGCCACTAAAGTTCTCCTCAATAATCGAATTTAATTTACCCAGCGTTGCTCTTTCAGCCGCAAAATATACCTTTGCCTTCTTTAATATGACCGAAATAAAAATAGTTGAAATTGGTACGGCGATAATAGCAATCAATGATAACGTTATTGAAAGATACAACATAATTGCAAGATATCCAAACAACATTGTAAAGCTTGTAATTATCTGGGTTAAAGTTTCCGCAAAAGAAACAGAAATTGTATCCACGTCATTAATCATCCTAGACATCACATCACCATTCGGCGTTTTATCAAAGTAACCAATTGGCAGCTTCCTCATCTTCTCCAAGATACTATTTCTTAGTTTCTTCTCATATAAGACCGACAACGACGAAGTCACCACACCTTGAATATAAGAGATCACTGCCGATAATAGAAAAGTTGCAATTAATACAAAACCTAAGAAGTTAATCTCTGTCCAATTTATTGCACCCTGATTTTTTAACGATTCCGTTGCCGAAGTTGTCATCATTCCTAAAATCATAGGACCAAACACCATCAAAAGCGTTGACACCAACGACAATATCGACGCCACGATAATTTTCACCTTCCACTCTCTTATTGAAAGCCAAAAACGTCTTAATGCCGATTTAAAATCTTTTGGTCCCTGTGAACTCATGCTCTTACCGTGCATTTTATTTCTCCCCTTTCTGGCTCATTCTATTTCCCGTGTTTTTTCCATGAGTTAAAGCTAGTTCCGCTTCTAACTCTTTTTCAGAAAACTGCGACTTAGCAATCTCAAGATACACCCGACAACTCTTTAGCAATTCATAATGCGTCCCCTTCCCAACAATCTTGCCTTGCTCCAACACAATAATCTGTTCAGCGTCTCGAATCGTATTAATTCTTTGTGCCACAACTAACACTACAGAATCTTCCGTTATTTTCTTTAAGGCCTTTCTTAAATTTCTATCTGTCTTCATATCCAGAGCCGAAAATGCATCATCAAATACATAAATTTCTGGATTTTTCGCCACTGCTCTTGCGATTGACAAACGCTGCCTTTGTCCACCAGAGACATTAGTTCCCCCTTCCGAGATTTCCGTATCATATTTTTTAGGCATCTTCTCAATGAATTCGGCTGCCTGTGCAACTTCCGCTGCCTTCTTCATTTGCTCATCTGATCCATTTTTCACCCCGAACAAAATATTTGAACACACCGTCCCTCCAAATAGATACCCCTTTTGTGGTACTAAGCCAATTCGATTAATCAAATCAGCCTCAGAATAATTCTGAATCTCTACCCCGTTAATCAAAATCTGCCCTTCTGTAGCATCGTAAAACCTTGGCACTAAATTAATCAGTGTCGATTTTCCAGAACCAGTCGAGCCGATGAAGGCCGTTGTCTTTCCTGCCTCCGCAATAAAATTAATATTGTCCAAAATCTTCCCATCGGTTGTTTTATAACCAAAACTTACATTTCTAAATTCCACACTTGTTTTTGATTTTGGCGTATCAAGAGATTTTTCTGGGAATACAATTTTTGATTTTGTCACTAAAACCTCATTAATTCGCTTTGCCGAAACATTTGCCCTAGGAATTAATACAAACAACATTGTCAAAAACAAGAATGACATAATCACCTGTGTAGCATACTGCATAAACGCAATCATCTTACCAAGGTAACTCATATCAAACGATAGTCTTGAAACCCCTACCCAAATTGCAAACAACGAAGTCATATTAAACACTAACATCATAATCGGTGTCTGTAATTGCATAATTCTCACAATCGAAAGATCTGTCTTCGTTAATTCTTCATTCGCCTTTTTAAACTTCTTTTCCTCGTAATCTTCCTTATTTAAGGCTCTAATCACCCTCACCCCAGTCAGATTCTCTCTAGTAAGCAGATTGATTCTATCCATCATCTTCTGAAAAACTGCAAATTTTGGCATCACTGATCCTATAATCACAATTGAGAAAATCAAAAGAATACCAATTGCTAGAGCAATAATCCAGGTCATATCCGGCGCCACTACAAAAGCCTGCACTACCGCCCCCACTGCCATTAATGGTGCACGCACCAACATCGAAAGACACATCACCATTGTTTGCTGCACTTGTGATACATCATTTGTAGTTCCTGGAATACTTGCTGTTTTTAAAGGTGAAGAAGTTTTTATAACATTGTTCTTTAATATGAAAGAAGAAAAAGAGTTTTCGGAATTATGGACGGAGAGAATCTCATTTTTAAGCAAGCTTGATAATGAT
>CALFGG010000082.1 GCA_937958235.1 uncultured Candidatus Saccharibacteria bacterium | reverse complement strand
GAGGTTTATTATTTATTTTTCTAAAATCATAAGCTTGGGTTATGCATCTATGATTGGATTTGTTATTTATTTTTCCGAGATCATAAGCTTATGGAGTCGATCTGTATTATTGAGTATTATTTTGAGGTTTATTATTTATTTTTCTGAGACCATAAGCTTGGCCGAGCGGCCTTGAGCGTGTCGAAGAAAAATAAATATAAACCTATCCCATATCTATAATGAACCAATAAACTCAATCAACCGATCAATAACATTGACATATACTTCATCGCGACTGCCGATCGCTGGCACCTTAACCAACATCTTTAACTCATCGTAGTGATTAAGTACTGGCATGGTTTTTTCACGAAATTCTGCAAGTCTGGTTTCGAAAACCTCGATATTCGCATCATCCGCGCGTTCGCCACGATCATTCAGCTCCTTAGCTACCTCAAAGCGATTTTTCACTTCTTCCTCTGTAAGATCGAGCATCACGACCGCTTTGATCTCATGTCCGCCTGTTTTTGCAGCTTCCATAATTTTATCTTCTTCGCCAGACCATCTTCCTACACTTGATAAAACCAGGGAATCATCACGTAGCTCTTCTCGTGAAAAATAAGGTAAAATTATATCATAAAAGGTATTTGTCGGAATCAGCTTTCCGCTACCAGTCATATCCTCATTCTGCTCTGCCTCGTAAGCCCGAATAATAATGCCGGAAGATAAAAACTTTGCTTGAAGATCCTCAGCCAGTCGCATTCCCACCGTATCCTTACCGCTCATCGGTAATCCAAAAATGTTTAGGCTCCCAGTTTCCAGCCAACTTTTAATTTTTTCAAGTTTTTCATTCAAGTTCATTTTTTCCATATCTAATTATATCATGGCCTAGGCTTGTTGATTTTCATGTTCTCGTGGAGCCAAAACTGCCCTTTCTTTTTTAAACTGTTTATGTTATAACTGAAATATATTAGGTCATAAAAATCCCAAAGGGGAATCATATGTTTATTAAAATAAACACCAAAAAACAAACAAAAATTAGCTATAAATAAATTTTTTCATATACTCCCACCTGTTCTTTTAGGTTTTGCCACTCTTATTTTTTCCATTACAACACTTTTATTTTCTCAGATAAAAACTTTTGCTGCTCCCGGAACCCCTTCAGGAACGCCTGGCATTTTAGCTTTTTCAGTCAACAAGCCAACAATCGATCTCCACTTCACTAACTCTGAAATTCAATCCAATACTTTCAAATCTGACGCCGCAGTCCTATGGTGTGACGCCCCTAACCCTACGGGTTTCTCTGTATTTCTTTCTAGTATTGACGAAGATACTAGTCTAAAACATTCGGAATCATCAGTCATGACTCAGATACCGTCAATCACGGCGCCTCAATTCGGCAGCATCTCTACTCCACAAACCTGGGGTTATCGCATACCAGACAGAGCAACTGAAGGCTGGAAACCAATTCCAAAAAATAGTAATCCAGATAGAATTTATACAACTAATTATGGCGGTGCAACGAAAATTGGTGCTGACTTTGGGGTTAAAGATAGCTCCAATCTCCCATCCGGGGTTTACTCCAAGCAGGTTGTTTTTACTATTGTGACAAACCGCGTCCCCACCACCGCTACTTTAAAAGTTGGCAAAGATTTCGTATCGACCATTGGTTCCCTAGATGGGTTATCAGGTATCAAAGAATTTAAGAAAGCCTCCTCTGCTCCCATTCCAGGCACTAGTACAAAAATTGCTTCCACTACAGATTCTGAAATGCCCGCCTATCTCTGGTATGACGCCCCTTCAAAGACCGTCTTTTGGTGGAGTGATGCAGATACCGTTTATGCCAACGAAGACTCCAGTTCAATGTTCGAGGGTTTAGGTGACGTTGAAAAAATTGATATGGATGGCATCAACACTAGTCGTGTCAAAAATATGTCTGGGATGTTTTTCAGCGCTAAAAATTTATATAAAGAAATTAACCTCGCCAATTTCGATACAAGTAATGTCGAGAATATGAGTCGTATGTTTGGGACATTCGGTATGAAAACCATGGAGAATCTTGTCCCAATTGATTTCTCGAAATTTAATACTAGTAAAGTAAAAAATATGGAGGAGATGTTCTCCTACTCGTTCCTTCCGTCGCTTGATATTAGGAATTTTGATACAAGTAATGTTGAAAATATGGAACGGATGTTTGATAATCTTGAGTATATCAGGGATCTTGACTTATCAGGCTGGAATGTGAAGAAAGTTAATAATGTTCAAGGAATATTTTCTCGGTTAAATAAAATCCAGTCCTTAAATCTTTCCGGTTGGCAGATGGATTCGGTGACTAATATGCAATTTATGTTTAGCGGTCTTGCCGACCTTACCTCTCTAAACCTAACAGGTTTCACTACAAAAAATGTTACCAATATGGCGTATATGTTCACTGGTGTGAGTAAACTTGCAGACCTCAATCTTTCAAGCTTCGATACTAGTAAAGTTACAAATATGCACGGCATGTTTAATAATATGGGCTCCCTTAATAATATTAATCTCTCGAGTTTCAATACCAGTAATGTTACCGATATGTCAGAGATGTTTAGTATGACCATCGTAAACCCACCAATTTCCAACCTTGATCTTTCCAGCTTTAATACCAGTAATGTGACTGATATGCACGGCATGTTCCAGGGAATGGCAAATCTATCTAATCTTAATCTTCAGTCCTTCGACACTCGTAATGTCACAAATATGAAAGCCATGTTCTACTGGGCTTTCATGTACCCCGAAAATAGTATTCTTGATCTCTCGAGTTTTGATACGCGTAATGTTACCGATATGGGAGGTATGTTCTTCTACTCTAAGCTTAAAACTATCTATGCTAGCCCAAGTTTTGTTACAACCTCTGTTACGATTTCGCCGAATGACCCATTCATGAGCAACCCGAACCTCACTGGCGCCAATGGCACCACTTGGGACTGGTCAAAACGCGATCGTGTCTACGCTCGCATCGACACTCCAGGTAATCCTGGCTTCTTCACGAGTAAACCATAAAAACTTTCAAATGCTAAATGATTATGTTAAAATTAAGCAGAATCATTTAATAGGTCATATATGTTTTTAGGTAAAAAACACAAACATAACTTCTTCAAACCGCAATTTCTTCTTGCTTCCTTTTTTACGTCTATTCTGAGTGTATTATTATTTTGCGCAACCACTACAGTATTCGCTGCTTCTGCTCCTCCCTATTTAACCCTCTCCATCTCCACGCCGACCGTAAATTTTCAATTTAATCAAGCCGAGAATGCTGCCTCCGTTTTTAAGGAAGACATGTCCATAGTCCAGTATGATACTGATAATAGCACTGGCTTTACCGCCTATGTTTCTAGTATTGATGAGGATACAAGCTTAAATCATGTAGATCCATCTGTCACTCAAAAAATCACGTCAATCACCGCCCCAGGCGGTGCCGCCACTTTTGGCTCTAAAAACTGGGGATACTTGGCGAACCAGACTACAGCTAGTACTACCAGCTTTAATCCGATTCCAAAAGCTAGTCAGCCAGACCAGGCATTCAGTATTAGCCATCCAGAAACGGCTAAATTTTTCTTACATTTTGGTGTCAAAACTGGACCAGATCTCCCTTCAGGTACCTATTCTAAAAAGATTTTGGTTACCGCCGTCACAAACTATGTTCCTACCTCAGCCACATTTCTCACGGGGCCCGTAGTGAACGGTATTATTCGTAGCGTCAATACTGGTCATGATGTGGAATTTTTTAAAAAAGCAGCTGCCGCGCCTCCAGCTGGTGCTCACGCAGAAATTGTATCCACTGCAGACTCTGATCTCCCAATCTATCTTTGGTATGACCAAGCTGCAAGAACCATCTTTTGGTGGAGTAATGCCGATACGGTTTACATTAACGAAGATTCAGATCATATGCTTGCTAATATCAATGATAACTCCACCCTAGTTCAGTTAATCGACATGCGCGGCATCAATACTAGTCGAATGAAAGATGCTCATCATATGTTCTGGACAAAAGATGGTCTAACAAAACACATCGATCTTAGTGAATTTGATACTTCAAGTCTAGAGGATGCAGGATATATGTTCTCCACTCCATATGAGAATAATTCTACGACACCGATTGATCCTATCGACTTCTCTCGGTTTGATACTCGTAACCTAAAAGTCATGCCTGGTATGTTTGCCGGCTCCCATCTGCCATCAATTGACATTAGAAATTTCAACACTAGTAATGTTACAAATATGGAGCATCTTTTCAATGGTCTTAAAAAAGTTACCGACCTCGACTTATCAGGTCTAGATGTCAAAAGAGTAAATAATATTGGCTCACTCTTTGCTAGGAATCCAGGTCTAATTTCACTTAATCTCAGTAACTGGCAGCTTGATTCTATTCACGCCATGGATTCATTATTTGCTGGCATGCATGCTCTTACAGACCTCAATCTCACAGGTTTCACCACCAAGAATGTCACGGATATGCATCACATGTTTACTGAGTGTCATGCTTTGACCACTCTCGATCTCTCTAGCTTCGACACCAGTAAAGTAACTGACATGAACAATATGTTCCGCGATAACTTCGCTCTTAAAAATCTCAATCTCTCCAGTTTTAATACCAGTAATGTCACTAATATGAAGGAAATGTTTAGACATGATGGTGTCATTTACCCATTAGATGTTTCTACTTTTGATACTAGAAAAGTCACAAATATGGATGGTATGTTCTACTGGACGCTTATGAGCCCCGAGAATGCTACTCTTGATATTTCAAACTTCGATACGAGAAGCTTGACCTCTGCTCTCGGCATGTTCAACTATACAAAAGCCAAGACCATCTATGCCTCTGATCAATTTAATGTTAATAATGTAGCTCCACATCCCCACGAGATGTTTATAACCAATACTAATCTGGTTGGCGGCAATGGTACTCAGTATGTCTGGCCAAACAATAGTAGCCAGTATGCTCACATTGATGCACCAGGCAACCCAGGTTACTTCACTCGAAAACCATAATCATTAACAGCTATCCTCAGTTCATCTTTTAAAACTTTTTACCAACTAAAATCCCTGCTAAGATTCCTTGTTTCTCACTTTTTACTTATGCTATAATAAATAATACTTAAGGTTATTTAAAAGGGGGAAAGGGAAGTATGAATTTTAGTAACACCAAACGTGTTAACGCTTTGTGTAGGTTTCAGTTTAGTAAGATTTTCTACTTACTTCCTTTTCTCACGTTGAGTTTTTTAGTCGCTCTGCTTGGTGTATTCGTTATTGAAAGTGCTGGTCGTACCACATTTGCTACTCCTGGCGCTCCGGGTTCCCCAGGTCATCCCGCCACTTTGACCACTTCGGTTTCTAGTCCAACGGTCAACTTTCATTTTAGCGCCGCTGAGCTTCAATTTTCCACTTTCAAAACCTCTTCTGTCACTGTAAATATAAGTACTAACAACGAAACTGGGGCTACGACCTACCTCTCTAGTGTAGACGAAGATACAAACTTAAATTCAACTGACCCTACAATTTCCCAGAAGTTTACAAGCATCACTTCAGAGACCGGCTCTTCTGGTTTTACTCAAAATAAATGGGGCTATCGTGCATCTACCTCTGCTCCAAGTGGAAATTACAAGCCAATAGCCAAAGCCAGTCAGGCAGACCTTCTCTATACTGAAAATACTCCTAATACAGTCACTTATAATTTGGAATTTGGCGTCAAGCCTAGCCCAGACCTCCCAGCCGGTACTTATACAAAGCGAATTCTCATTTCTTCTGTTACAAATCACGTCCCCACATCTACCGTCTTTATTCCAGGCCAAAACTTCAAGAATGCAATTATAAGCCTCGGCCCGACCGGCGGCGTAGTTGGATCCTTTAAGCGTGCTAATGCGGCTCCTCCTGCCGGCACCGCCACTACAATAGTTTCCACCGCAGACTCTGAGGTTCCAGCTTATGCTTGGTATGATCCAGCTGCTCAGAGTATTCTTTGGTGGAGCGATGCTGATACTGCCTATGCTAATGAAGACTCTAGCCATATGTTTGAAGATATCGGCGATAATTATGGCAACATGGATTTCATTGATATGGCAGACATCAATACCAGCCGTGTTAAAAACATGAGTTATATGTTCCATGGTGGAAAATGGATTATTAAGAGACTCAATCTTACTGGATTCGATACTAGTAACGTAGAAGATATGAGAGAAATGTTTGGATCATACAATATCTGTTCACCTAGTAACATACCTGATCCTATCGACTTTTCTAGCTTTAATACATCTAATGTGAGAACTATGGCAGGTATGTTCTCTGGTGCCTGTCTTCCTACAATCGATATTAGAAATTTTAATACGATGATGGTTTACGATATGTCTCGTATGTTTGCTGATCTCACAGTAACAACCTCAATTGATGCTTCAGGACTCCAAGTCCCTAACGTCAGTAATGTTGATAGAATATTCTCACGTAGTGAAAGTCTTCTATCTATAGATGTATCGGGCTGGAATCTCACAGGAATTTCTGATATGTCTGAAATGTTTGCAGATCTACCTTCTCTCACTAATCTTAATCTACATGGTTTTGAGACTCGTAATGTTACAAATATGAAAAGCATGTTTAAAGGCGCAAGTAGTCTTGCTAATCTTGATCTCCTCAGCTTTGACACCAGTCAAGTTACAAACATGGCTTCCATGTTTAAAGATATGGGTTCTCTCAATAATATCAACCTCTCAAGCTTCGATACCAGAAATGTCACTGATATGTCTGAGATGTTTGCGATGACCGTCGTGAACCCCCCAATCTCCAATCTTGATCTCTCCAGCTTCAATACCAGCAATGTCACGAATATGTATGGCATGTTCCAAGGTATGTCAAATCTAGTAAATCTTAATCTCCAATCATTTGATACTAGGAATGTTACTAATATGAAAGACATGTTCTACTGGGCCTTTATGACTCCAGAGAATAGCATTATTGATCTTTCGAGCTTTGACACTCGTAATGTCACTAACATGGAAGGCATGTTCTTCTATACTAAGGCTAAGACTATCTACGCTTCTCCAAGCTTTGTCACAACCGCTATTACTACGACACCACACGACCCATTTATGAGTAACCCAAATCTCACTGGCGCAAATGGCACGACCTGGGATTGGTCAAAACGCGATCGTATCTACGCCCGCATCGACACCCCCGGCAATCCAGGTTTCTTCACCCAGAAACCATAATCCAGAATCTGTATTGCCCATGAGCCTAATGTAAAATTGTTCTTATGCTATAATATACCTATCGAGATGTCATAAAAGCTTCTAAAATGGTAACAGAATGTTGAATAAAACAAATACAAAGAAAAAAATACTGCAATCCTACACAAAGAGAATAAGTAATATTATCTTATTCCTGATAATTACTGTGCCGATTGTATTTTGTGCTTTCACTATAATAGTTCCAGAACTTACAACATATGCCACCCCTACGTCTGGTGGATCTAGTACCATATCGCTATCAGTTACAGATCCAGTAGTTAATTTTCATTTTACTTCTTCAGAAAATAGTTCTTCTGCATTTAAGCAAGCTACTACCTCAATCTCCTACTCTTCAGGTAATCAAACTGGAATATCAATTTATGCTTCAAGTATCGATGAAAATACCAGTCTAAAACATTTTCAGTCTTCAGTTTCCGAAGAGATTGCCTCTATTTCTCTGCCACAGTCTGGTGTAATTTCAAGTCCAAAAACTTGGGGATATCGCACCTATAATGGGCCTGCTGGTAGCTGGAATGCTATTCCAAAGGCGAGTACTCCGGCGCTAATTACTAATTCTTCTTCTGCCGGTAGTGGTAATGTTTCAATTGATTTTGGAATTAAGTCCAGTCCGGGTCTTCCTCCCGGTACTTATTCCAAAAAATTGATTTTTACTGCCATTGCAAATCGTGTTCCCACCACGGCTGTATTCCTACCAGGGCCACAGTTTTATCAAATCTTTAAAAACCCAAGCTATTTATTTAATCAAGTTGAATATTTTAAGAAAGCTGATAGTCTCCCAGCTTCTACTCCATGGTGGAATGCATCTATACCTACTTCCCAGAGGCAAATTTATGTATGGCTTAGCAATGACTCAAAGACCATTTATTGGTGGAGTGATGCAGACATAGTGTACATGAATGAGGATGCATCTGATATGTTTAGGGATATCAATGCAGGGGCTAAAAAAATGAAAGAAATTGATATTTCAGGGATCAATACTAGTAGGGTTAAAAATATGTCAAAAATGTTTCAAGCCGACTATAACATTTATGAGAAAATCATTCTCGGTGACATTGATACTAGTAATGTTGAAAATATGAGCGGGATGTTTGCATCATATGGCAATTATTCCCCAGGACAAGAGGTTGAGACTCTTGATCTATCAAGATTTAATACTTCAAAAGTAAAAAACATGGCAGGTATGTTCATGGGCACACATAGTCCTGTAATTGATTTGACTCATTTTGATACTAGTAATGTTGAAAATATGAGCGGGATGTTCGGAGAGAATTATAATGTCAAAAAAATAAACCTTGCAGGACTTAATGTGAAGAAAGTTCGCAATATTACCAATATGTTTTATAATAATTCTAGTCCCAATCAGACAACCCTGAAGGAAATTAATATGTCCGGTTGGCAGCTAGATTTAGTAACAGATTTGAGCAGACTCTTTCAAAGCCTAATAAAACTCGAGTCTATTAATTTATCTAATTTCTCTGCAAAAAATGCTATTTCTATGAGTGAAATCTTTCATAACTGTTCCTCCCTTAAAAATTTAAATCTTTCATCATTTGCTATTGAAAAAGTTGTGAATATGGATAATGCCTTTAGTGATTTAGATTCACTTGAACGTATCGATCTTAGTGGTCTTAATACTAGCTCTGTAAAAAGTATGAGCGAAATGTTTATGAATCGTAGGACCGCTAATTTGGTTAACCTCGATCTATCTAGCTTCGATACAAGCAATGTTACAGATATGAGTTCTATGTTTTGGGGACAAATTAAACTACAAAATCTTAATTTAAGTTCCTTTAATACTCAGCGTGTGCAAACTATGCAGAATATGTTCTATAAGGCCATGCAGTCTCCAGTTAATGGTGTATTGGATATTTCGACATTTAGCACAGAGCAACTTACTAATTGTGAGGGCATGTTTGATTATTCAAAAGTCCGTACTATTTATGTTTCTAATCGCTTTATTATTACGCCATATCCGGTTAAAAATCTTTTTGCAGAAACCACAAATCTTGTGGGTGGCAATGGCACGACCTGGACTTCACAGATAACTTTTCCGCTCATTCACTATTCGTCTCGATATGCTCATATCGACGCCCCTGGAAATCCTGGCTACTTCACTCAAAAACCATAATCTAAATTTTAGCACTCTTGTATTTTGAGTGCCAAAGCGTTATAATATCCTTAATAAATTATGGAAAATCAACCTCAAATTCATCTCACTGATCGTCAGCAATCCATTCTTTTTGCCATCATCGAAGAGTATGCCGAGATGGCTGCTCCGGTTGGCAGCGTCACTCTAGCAAAACTTTTTGATGTATCGAGTGCCACTATTCGTTCCGAGATGGCCCGTCTTGAAGAGCTTGGGCTCATCGCCTCTCCTCATACTTCTGCCGGCCGCATCCCCACCGACGCTGGCTATCGTTTTTATGTCAATAATCTTGTTGAACACGAAAATCTTAGCTCTAGTATCTCCTCCGAGTCCGATACCGACTTCGACGCTTCCTCCCAAGAAGACTATAATGAAGAAGAGTTAGACTCCGCCTACCTTGATGATTCTGTCAGCCTTTACCTCGACTCTTCCTATCGCAGAATCAGCCCCAGTCGCGCTCTTTCTTCGGGCCAACAAGACAGAAATCGTGGCCTGCATGCCCTTGAGGTCCGCATTAATTCTCAGGCTCAAGCTGAATATGCCATCCGTACTGCTGTTGATATGCTGGTTGAACTAACAGGCAATCTAGGTCTCGCCACCATCGGTAATCAGCTCTATCTATCCGGCATTTCTAAGCTTTTCTCACAACCTGAATTTACAGACTATCAGCGTATCCAAAATGTTTCGAAGCTCCTAGATAATCTTGAGCCATGGTTAAAAGAAGCTAGGCCAGGACAGCCCCTCAATATTTTTATTGGTCGCGAAAATCCCATTGGCAAAAATTCGGACGTCTCCCTCATTATCAGTAAATTCCGCTCACCCTACTCCGACTCCAGTTATATTGGTATCCTTGGCCCCACGCGCCAGAACTACGCACAAGTTATGAGCCTCGTTCGTCACGCTGGTCAATATCTAGAAAATATGTACTAAAGAAAGGAAATTATGACTCAACCACAAACCGAACCACATAAAGCATCGCAAACTACGCCCCATTCTGCATCGCAGCCTGAAGCGCAAGCAAAATCATCCTCCGCGCCACACTCTACTCCATATTCTAATCCGCATCTAGGTCAGGCATCTGATTCTTCTATAAACCCAGAGCTCGAAAAACTTGCACAGCAAAACGCTGAGCTCATTGGCGATCTTCAGCGCACCCGTGCTGACTTTGAAAATTTTCGAAAACAAGTCGACCTCCAAAGGGAACAGGCAAAAAATCTTGCCAAGCATGCCACGGTCAGTAAATTCTTAGCCTTAATTGATGATATGTCTCGCGCCATTAAGGCTCACCCAGACTTATTAGCTCCCGTCCAAAAAACCCTCGATAAAACTCTCAAATCCCTCAATCTTTCCATCATTGACTCCAGTATCGGTACTCCCTTTAATCCTGAATTTCACAATGCCATCTCTATGGAAGACGATGAATCTGGCAAGGAAGTCATTGCCGAAGAGTTAATTCCAGGTTATCTTTACGAAGGACAGGTCCTTCGTGCCGCTATGGTTCGCGTAAAACACCAGTAGTCGGATGTCTCTATTTCATTATGATTACGCTGTCTGACCTTAAGTCCTTCGTGCTATAATAAACATATGAATTATCAACAAGACGAGGCAAAATTACAACGCACCATGGAACGTATTCGTGCCTGCAACTACCTCACCGTTACCCAAATTTTTCTTAAAGACAATTTTCTTCTCGAGCGACCACTAGCCTTTGACGATGTAAAACCCCGCCTTCTCGGGCACTGGGGCACCTGTCCAGGTATTAATCTGGTCTACGCATCTATGCGCAATGTCTTTGCCGACCAAAAAGAGCAAACCACTTTTGTTCTTGGTCCCGGTCATGGTTTTCCAGCGCTTCAGGCCAACCTTTTTTACGATGGTGATCTAGCCGCAGTCGACTCCACTCTTTCTCGCGACTATGCTGGCCTCGCCAAAATCTCAGAACTATTTTCTCGCATTGGCGGCTTTCCATCCCATGCTAGCCCTTCTGCCCCTGGCGTCATCTGTGAAGGTGGCGAACTCGGCTACTCTCTCGCCACCGCCTATGGTTACTGTCTCGGGCACCCTGAACGCACTGCTGTTGTATTGATTGGTGATGGTGAATTTGAAACTGCCACCACCCTCGCCAGCCTAAACTTAAATGATCTGCTCTCCTCTCCGAATAATGGCAAAATTATTCCAGTTCTACATCTCAACGGTTATAAAATCTCTGGCCCCACCGTCGCCAGCCGTCGCTCCGCACACCAGCTCAATGAGCTCATCCGTGGTTTTGGTTTTCAGCCAGTCCGTATCGAAGAGCGCTTGAGCCCAGTCGACACCGAAGAGCTTGATCTTGTCGATTCCTTTGACGACTCCGATGAGGATTCTTCTGTCTCAACTTTTGAAGAAGTCGAACACAAAATCACAAACCTCATTCGTGAAGAATATGATGAAATGGCCCCAGACTCTGCCCGTACCGCCTTTGAATTAACCAGTCAGGATACCGACTTAATCACCAGGAACCTTATTCTCGATCTTGAATCCGCACTTCATCAGGCTAAGAATAGCGAGAAACCTATCTTTATTATTCTTGAAACCGAGAAGGGACTCACTGGCCCACTTATTGCTGAAGACCTGAAGGTACGCGGAAACTTCAAAGCCCACCAAGTGCCACTTCCAAAAGCCAAAAGCGATGAACACGAACTTCGCGCCTTGGAATCATGGCTTCGTTCCTATCAATTTGACCAACTATTTACTCGTGAGAAAGGTTTTATTAATGAATAATTTTGAGCCAGGCTCTACCAAGAAATCCATTGCCAAGGTTTTTGGCCATAAATTGAAAGAGCAAGCTGAGCAGGACTCCAGTTTCTATCTTTTTAGTCCCGACGAGACCACCAGTAATAAACTCGATGAAATCTATCAGGCCACCACTAGGGCTTGGGGTGTTTCGCTTCCCAAAAAGAAATGGGATCTTCCAGAATCCCCAGATGGTCGCATTGTTGAGCTACTTTCCGAGAATGTTCTTTTCTCAGTGATGATCGGCCACCTTCTATCAAATGAACCTGCCATGATGACTAGTTACGAGGCCTTCTTTACCATTATTCTTTCGCAGATTATTCAGCACTTAAAATTCCTCGAGCAATCTGAAGAGGTTTCTTGGCGTCCTCAATATCCTTCGGTCAATCTCTTAAGTACTAGTACCTGCTGGCGTCAGGACCACAACGGTTTTTCTCATCAGTCACCAATGCTGATCTCGTCCTTGCTTGATCGTCCAGGTCATCATGTCAACTGTTTCTTTCCAGTTGATGCTTCTGCCGTTACTCCATGTTTTGACTTTCTCATGCAGTCCAAAAACCAGGTCAACCTCGTAACTTTCAATAAGACAGACGAGCCAATCTGGCAAACTGAACAGGAGGCAATGCAAAACTTTAAGGCCGGCTGTAGTCTATTTGAGTTTATTTCAAACAAAAAGGATGACGGTACCTTCGACTACCTCTTTGTTACTGCTGGCGATATTGCAACTCGTGAAGCCGTCGAGGCAATCAAAATCCTTCGGCAGGATCTTCCAGAGATGCACTTTGGTTTAATCAATATTTCAGCCCTCACCTATGGTGCCATTGGTACAACTAAAAATCCGCTCTCGCAAGCAGATTTCAATCAGCTCTTCGGCCAATTCGTTCCCATTTCTACCAGTTTTCATGGTTATCCAAATACCTTCACTGATATTCTTAGTAATTACACCGACAAAAAACGCATTAAAGGTCATGGCTTCGAGGAACAGGGAAGCACTGTCACTCCATTTGCTATGTTGACTATGAATCATGCTTCAAGGTTACATCTGGCTCTTGATGTGGCAGCTGAGTTTAATCGTAACGATCTTGTTGAGAAATATCAGAAACAATTAGGTGAGTATCAAGATTACGCCCTTGAGCACGGTATTGATCATCCTGAACTTGGCATCGATAACTAAAGCTTCACAAAAAATAACCTATATAAACTAAACCAAAAACTCGCGAACTTCTCCGCGAGTTTTTAGATTATCGATTTTATCTTTTACGTCCACGCCCCTTCACAAAACTTACATTAGGCTTACTAGTTTCGGCTATTTTAGCAAACATCATTCGGCCCGAACTAGTTTGAAAGAAACGCACAAATTCAACTTCGATTGTCTTTCCAATTTTGGAAGAGGCATCGTCGACCACTACCATCATCCCGTCTGGGAGATAGCCCACACCTTGTTTTGGATTACTTCCAGCCGCTACGATCTTTAGTTTAAGTTTTTCTCCAGGTAGGTAATCTGCTCGCAGCTCCATCGCGAGATCATTAATATTTAGTACGTCGATATCAAGAGTAGCCGCCACTTTACCAAGATTATAATCATTAGTCATGATCAGGCCACGATTTTCCTTGGCTAGCTGAATTAGCCGATCGTCTACTGGTGTACGATCGAGTGGATCGGATAGAATAATCACGTCGACATGGACCACTCTCTCAAGTTCCCGTACGATATCAAGCCCTGCACGAGCTCGGTTTCTCTTTTCGGAATCCTTACCATCTGCCAGTAGTTGCATTTCACGCAAAACACTACGTGGGATAATTAAGACCCCGCCAAGAAAGCCAGTCTTTGCTACATTTAAAATTCTTCCATCCATCAAAGTTGATGAATCAATATATATCTTACGATTTTGGCCGTAGTAATTAAAACTCTTCTTGAACGAGCGAATCGCCAGAAACGTCGTCTGTAAGAAAATCACTACCACTAATATTAAAATGATTTCGATCATATCTGTATTATATCATTTAGAGCACATCTAAACTATATTCCATAACTATGCTTTCAGAAGTGGCCCCTATAAATCAAGTTTATATAAAATGAATATCTCATATTTGAGATATTCATTTTATAATATTTAATTCGCCTAGGTTAGGTAATTATACTTCCATCCCAGCATAATTTACGAGTTTAAAACGAACAATTCCATTCTTGTCTGCAGGTTGCAATGTACTCCATGGAGACATATCTTTTCCAGCTTCTCCATAGCCATAAGTAGTTCCATTTGTCACCATAAAATGGAAGTGTCCAGAGCCTCCGCCCGCTCCAGCTCCAATCACTGGACTGGTGTTGTAATCGCTTTGTTCTGTATATCCTCCGAACCATCCTCCTCCAGCACCTGCTCTTCCTGCTGTTTCAATTGATGTATTAGGGTAGATTGCTCCGTGTGTCGGTGCGGATGCTCCAAATCCTGCCCCACCACCTGCACCTTGATTTCCTCCGTCAGGGAATCTAAATCCGCCATAATTTGGATCCGCCACGCTACCGAGATAAAATGGTTTTGTCCCAGTCAATCCTCCACCATTTCCACCTTTTGCAATATAAGACCCCCCTGCCCCTCCTCCAGCTACTATTATCCTGTCATTTGTTGGGTAAAACTTCATACTTGTTATGTCGGCAACCTGATTAGTTGTTTTTACTTTTAATCGAATCTCAACTGCAGGCCCAGGAGCTCCTCCAGGAAGATGTGTTGCTGCTGGTGAGCCAACTGGATAATTAAAATACACTAATATATAGTCACCGAATTTCTGGTAATACACGTCAGATAGATAATGATATCCATAGTCATAATAAGCTAGTAATCCTTCAAAATCGGAATCTGGCAAATTCACAGTTTTTATTACCGCCTGATATGTGCCGTAAGATAAGTTTGCCCATGGTCCATCATTTAATAATATATCAGATTGATCTCTTCCATTCCGATATCTTAAATTATGAAATTGTGCGTATTCCTCTACATCTGGTCTGATGTCGCTACTACCGCCACCCCCAGCCCCACCAAAACTATAAGTATTTGTGCCTGGTATCAAAAGCCCCGCTGCCCCATTGCCTCCCCCATTAAATCCTCCCTTAGCGTCTCCCCCCTGTGGCCCCCTATCACCGGCCGATGCTCCCTTTCCACCCACAAAAACCATAAATTTTTGATTCTCAAACATATTCCTTAGTCCGGAAGTGTAGCCTCCAATGCCGGGAGCTAACACTTCATTCGAACCATACCAGTGCACTCCCGCCTGAGCCTGCGTTTGATCTCCACCATTAGCACCCATTGCCTCAATCATATATCTTCCAGTTATTTCCGACACCATCTCCTGTGGTGTACCTGTGTAGTTAAAAGTCTTTTCACCAGTTACGAACTCAATTGCATTCTGTTTTATATATGTATATCCGTATGGAATAGTATCAACTACTAGATCAGCCTTTTGTCCTGGGAGAAACCTTGGGTTAGCTGTACTAAAATCTGCTACACAATCAAACGTAAAACCATCAGCGGAATACTCTATTCCATTGTTGATAATTTTACAATTAAATCTATTTCCAATAGTAACCTTGTATCGTTCCTCTATACCTTCTCCAAGCACCTCAGAGATATTCTCAAGTATCGGTATTGTTATTTTAAATCTGTGTTTTATTGAGCTTGCTAGGTGATTGCCATTGGCAAGTAGTGGCACTTTTGAATTCTCTAATATTGTTATTGGAAATTCACCGGTTGTACTTGAATTGACGATTGCAGTATAAACTAGGCGTTCCGAGTTATAATGGCCTGGCGTAGCCGTTGCGGCATTAATATTTACTCCGTATTCAATAGGCGCTTTCTCGTTGGTCACGGGTATTGAACTTTTTGAAACTAAACACTCTTCGGTCAGAGTTGCTGATCCGCAAATAGGGATTATGTAATCAACGTTGTTTCGCTTAACAAACACTCCCCAATTGTCTTCATCTAAGCTAGATTTTTGTATGGAAGTACTGCCAGTGTTCGCATAATTAACTGCATACAAATTAGAAGGATTCGTTAAATTCTTCGATTCAGAAGTAAGATATAGTTTATATCCAGTTACGGAGTTGGTAGTCACAATGACCTTGGCATCCGCTTTTATGGTTTGGCTAGAATTAGTACCATCAACACCAAAAGTGACCGACTTAGGCATAGTAAGGCTCACTGAATACCCTTGTCCTGAAGTAAGTGATGTACTAGTATTGGTTTCACTACTATACGTCACTACCGCATAAGTATTTGAGTATATAAATAGAAATGTACTAATTATTAGTAAACCAGCAAAGAATAGTGCAGCTGGTAGCAAAACAACGGGGAACCAACTTTTAATTGTAAAATCTTTCTTTATGCTCACTTTTTGACAGTCTCCTTATTATTCAACTCCGCCCTGATAGTCGGCAATCCTTATTTTCACAATCCCGTTTTTATCGCTAGGCTCCAAGCTGGTCCAAGGAGTGGTTGGTTGACCAGCATCTCCCATTGCATATGACACACCTTCAGTAACGCCACCAACATAGCCTGATCCCCCGCCAGCCCCAGCGCTAACATTGAAGCGATCGTATGCAACTTGCACAACGAATCCTCCATTCCATCCTCCGCCAGCCCCAGGCCGACCAAGAATATCGCCTGTAGCTCCAAATTCTGGATAGCCGTTATTATGTTTGGGCGCGGAGGCACCAAATCCAACTCCCCCACCGTCGCCTGTTGTATTGTCGGCACCAAGTCCATCAAGGAAGTTAAGACGATTGGGTTCAGAAGATGGCCCAATGTACCAGCTATTACCTGCATATGCGCCACCACCGTTTCCACCTAGATGTGTTAGTGACCCTCCTGCACCACCCCCAGCCACTATTTCTCTTTTAAGCATATTATAAAATTTCATACTCGTAATATCAGCTGCCTGATTTGTTGTTTTAACCTTTAATCTTATTTCAATTGCTGGACCAGCATTTCCGGCAGGCAAATGAGTGGCTGCTGGCGTTCCAGTATAGTTAAAATAAACAAGAATATAATCCCCAATTTTTTGGGTATAAACATCGCTGAGACTAGCATAGTTAAGGTCGTAATAGGCTAAAACTCCTTCAAAATCAGCATCCGGCAAGTTTACAGTTTTAATCACAGCTTGATAATGGCCCATTGGTAAATTTGCCCATGGCCCATCATTAAGAAGAATGTTTGACGGGTCTCGCCAACCGTCCGTACGTTTATCACGATGATGAATGAATTGTACATAATCATCTATTTCGTAAGGTCTAACATCGGAGCTTCCTCCTCCTCCATTGCCACCCCATGCATTCATAGTGGTTCCATGTATTAGTAATCCAGGTGACCCATTTCCACCACCATTAAATCCACCTTTTGCATAGTAACCAACGGTGCCGTTATCATTTCCAGGTTCACCTTTGCCTCCGACAAAAACCATTGATTTTTCGCCTGCCTCAAAATCTTTATATCCTGCTGAATATCCACCTCTTCCTCCAAGGAATGTATTAGGTGAACCGTACCAGTATAATCCTGCCTGAGCAGCTGTACGATCTGCGCCATTTGCTCCCATTGCTTGAATAAGATACTTGCCCTTTATTGGAGCCACCATTTCTTGTGGTCCTCCAGTATAACCAAAAGTCGATTCCGCAGATATAAACTCTACTGCGTTTTGTTTTGAGAATGTATATCCGTATGGTTTAGTTGTTACCACTACTTCTGCTTTTTGGCCTGCATAAAACTTAGGATTTGCGGTACTAAAATCGGCCACGCAGGCAAAAGTGACCCCATCCTTAGTTTTTGCAAATGAATCCTCGACATCGCATTTTATCCCACCGACGGTTACGGTATACATACTTGGATCAGGTCTTACCATTGCACGGTCAAGCTCCAAAATTGGAACTTCAATTTCAAAACGATGTTTTAATTTTTTATTTGTCGAACTGGTCACCGCATCGCCGTTTTGCATCAAAGGAACTTTAGTGTTCGTGATATTACGAATTGGAAATTCTGCCGTTGAACTAGTATTTAGAACCGCCGAATAAACTAGTGGGACTGAATGATAGGATCCGTTTGCAATGTTAGTGCCAACATGCACGCCAAACGATACGTCTGGTTGCGCATTTGTTACGGGTGCATTGCTTTCGGCAATTAAACAGGCTTCAGTTAATTCGCTAATCGTGCAGAGTGGAATTACATAATCCTGCCCACTCTTCTTTATAAAGATCCCCCAACTATTTTGCGTTAAGTTGGTTTTCTGGACTGGACTTGCTGTTAAGTTATCATACGGAATCGTATGTAACCCGTCATCTGTTTTTAGATTACTATCAGCTCCCGTTATGTATAACTTATATCCAGTTAAAGAATTTGTCGTTACACCAATTTGTGCAGGTGCTTTTAGTGTTTGATTAAACGAAGTGTTGTCTATTCCAAATGTAACCGCGTTTCTATGTGAAATCGTCAGATAATATCCATTGGTAGACGTATCAGTGCTAGCAGTATTTTGGTTGCCATACGTCACTACCGCATAAGTACTAGAATAAATTAGCAGGGAGATTGCAAAAACTGCAAGGCATCCCAAGAGACTAAAGACTGGTGCTAGATTTTTGCCCAGTGCTCTCCTTGTAATTTTTTTCATATTTATTTTTGACCTTCCTGTTATATACATTCTTATGACCTCCAAAGAATATAATCATTACCATTATAAAGAAAATAAAAACATAAGTCCATCGTTTTGACTCACAATTTTTGGATTTTAATCTACTGAAAATGTAAGAATATTTAGTTGCTCTAACTAAAGCACGAGTGTATAATTATAAAAAATTGTCAATAAAATGGAGGACAGGGTGGTTAATACTGGTAAGGATAAAGAAAAAACCGCTATGGAAAAACAGGGAAAAACAACAAGAACTAGTGGCGACCCCCTGGTTGGGCGTTCGATCAATCGCGATACTGATCGTGTACAAACTCGCATCTCAAGTCGTATAGCAACTAGCTCTTCTCAAAAAACAGTTCGTCAAGAATCTGTCAAAACTGAAAAACCTTCTACCATGAAAAAATCTGAAACAAAAGCTCCAAAGCGTTCTATCTTTCACAAAAAAGATCAGAAAATGAATCTATATTCATCTCTTATTTATCGCAGTCGCGCCAAGAAAGAAGCAAAAGCTCGTAAAGATGCAGAAGAGCTCGCCAAACTTCCTAAAGATCCAGTTAAACGCTTCTTTGCCAGGCTTCATCCAAAGCGTGTTTTCCGTTTTATCTTCTCAAAGAAAGGTCTCTTCTTCTTCCTAAAATCTGCCGCCGTCCTCTTCCTTATCTCTGTTATCGCTATTGGTGGCCTTTTCCTCTATTACAAAAAAGATCTCGATGAGATCCGCCTTGATCAAATGAAAGTTTCAGGTACCGTCAATACCTATCTAGATCGTAATGGTCAACTTCTTTGGGAGGATAAAGGCGATGGTGATTATCGACTCGTTGCAGACGGCGAAAATATTGCTACTTATATGCGTCAAGCTACGGTTGCCATCGAGGACCGCGAATTCTATAATCACCCAGGTGTCAACTTCTTCGCTCTTATCCGTGCCGCCATCTCCACAGTTACCGGCCGCGGCGTCCAGGGTGGTTCAACTTTAACCCAGCAGCTTATCAAGCAAGTTTATTTCTCGGATGAAGCCAGTAACCGTACTGTTTCCGGACTTCCTCGCAAAATTAAGGAAATGATCCTTGCCTTAGAGCTCGAGAAAATGTATTCCAAGGAACAGATCATCACCATGTATCTCAACGAGTCTCCATATGGCGGCCGTCGCAATGGTGTGGAAAGTGCTGCTCAGGCTTATTTCAAAAAATCTGCCAAGGAGCTCACTCTAGCTGAGTCTGCTCTTCTTGCCTCTATCCCAAACAATCCATCCTACCTCAGTCCATATAATACTGCTGCCAATAGTGCCCTTATTGCTAGACAGCAAAAGACTCTCGACGTTATGGTTAAAATGGGTTATATCACTGAAGATCAGGCTAATGAAGCCAAAAAAGTTAATATCTTAGATGAAATTCAGCCAGAAGTTAGTCGCTATACAGATATTAAAGCCCCTCATTTTGTTCTTGAAGTAAAGAAACAGCTAGAAGAAAAATATGGTGTAAAGACCATGCGTGCTGGTGGTTTCACTATTAAGACCTCCCTCGATCTCCGTGCTCAGCAGCTCGCTGAAGCTGCCGTTGCTAATGGTGCTAAACTGATGAGCCGTAACGGTAGTGATAATATCTCTCTATCTTCCGTCGATGTCGAAACCGGACAAATTATTGCTATGGTCGGCTCAACTGATTGGAATAAGCCAGTTTATGGTGAAGTTAATGCCGCCACTGCTCTTCTTGAGCCAGGTTCAACCATCAAGCCAATCCTCGACTACGCTCCACTTTTCGCTCAGCGTGAAGGCATTAATTATGGTGCTGGTTCGATACTTAAAGATGAAAACATCGACAAATATTACTGTGCTGGCTTCACTGGTAGCTGTATGCTCCGTAATTACACTGGTATCTTCTACGGTAACATCCCAATTCGTAAGTCGCTTGCTAACTCTCTTAATATTCCAGCCGTCAAGGCCCTCTATATCAACGGGGTTGAAAATAGCTTAAAGGTTGCGCACGAGCTTGGTGATCTTTCCTACTGTACCGACACTTCCGCCGGTCTCTCTATCGCCATCGGCTCTGGCTGTAATGTCCGCCCTATTGAACACGCTAACGCCTACGCCTCGCTCGCTCGCGGTGGTGTCTATAAGCCACTTGCCTATGTCCTTGAGGTGAAAAATTCTTCTGGCGATGTAGTTGAAAAGTGGGAAGATAACGCGGGGAAGCGTGCTCTTGACGCTCAAGCTGCCTACATGATAACTGATATTCTTGGTGATGCTAATGCTCGTACTATGGTTTGGGGCTCTCTCGCTCGTGCTAAAGGTTTCGTTGTTCCAGGTGTCTGGACTGCCACTAAAACTGGTACCACCACCACTACCAACTCTGCCGTCACTAAAGACTCTCTTATCGCCTCCTACTCCTCTGCAGTCGCCACTGTTGTTTGGAACGGAAACCATGACGGTTCCGACCTTTGGAATAGCTCTAATGATATCGTTCGTACGGTTGTCAGCGACTATATGGCACCAGTCCATACCCAGGTTTATGCCGCTGATGGCAAGTGGAAATCTGGTGATAAACCAGTTCAACCCGCTGGGATGCAAACTCTCACTGTGAATGGTATTACCGATATTTGGCCAAGCTGGTTCAATAGTAAGAACAACGGTATCCAAAAGGAATCCATGAAATTCAATAAATACACTAAGAAGAAGGCCGCTAGCTGTACTCTTCCAGCTCTCACCGTAGACGTTGATATCACTTATTCAATTGACCCAATCTCCAAGAATAAGACTTACGCCACCGATCCAAACGGCTATGATCCAAACACTGAGGATGATTGTTCGTATACCCCACCATCTGTTTCCTTTAATACTCGTACCATCTCCTCTTCAACTCATCTTAAGTTCACCGTAACTGCTGGCTCGGCCTCTTCCGCAAGATATGTCATCGCCGTTGATGGTGCTGTAGTTAAAAGTGGATCCGCTTCATCTGGACTCAATGATCCAAATTACACTATGACAGGTACCGAATCTACCATCACCATCACCTTGACTGATGATAAGGGGTACGAAGCCACCGACACGATTACACGCCCTTAAATTAGTCGAGCTAAAATAGTCCCCATATTGTAAAGTCAAACTAAAAATAGTTCCCATATTACAAAAACTGGACTAAAGATTTGAAACCGCGCCCTCTGTGCTACAATAAAGATATGAAATTATCCGAAGAACTAGCCTGGCGCGGTTTTGTCGCCGAAAACACAATCAAAAATCCAGCAGAAATCGATCAGCGTGAAAATAAAAAATTCTATTTCGGTGCCGATCCTTCTGCCGATTCTCTCACAATTGGTAATCTAGCCGCTCTCATGATGTGTGCCTGCTTTGTTCGTCACGGATATCAACCTTATCTCCTAGTCGGTGGTGCAACTGGACAAATTGGTGACCCCAAAGAAAATGGCGAGCGCGATCTAAAGACTCTGGAAGAAATTGATCACAATAAAAACTGCATCAAGAAGCAGATGGAGTCTATCATTAGCCCTGATGGTGCGGCCAACACTCTCGGTGACGGCGATCCTACCAATGATCATTACGAGCTTACCATGGTTGATAACCTAGATTGGTTTAAAGGCATAAACTTCTTGGATTTTCTTCGTTCTGTTGGCAAGAGCTTCTCTATGACCCAGCTTCTTGACCGCAAGTTCATCCAGAACCGTATTGGTGAGGGTGGCTCTGGTATCTCCTACGCTGAGTTTTCTTACACACTTATTCAAGGTTATGATTTTCTTCATCTCTATCGTACTCATGGTATCAATCTTCAGCTTTGTGGTGCCGATCAGTTCGGTAACGCCTCTACTGGTGTTCATCTCATCAAGCGTCTCGAGGGTGGACGTGCTGACGTTTGGTCTACTCCACTTGTTATCGACCCCGTTACTGGTCGCAAATTTGGCAAATCCGAAGGTAATGCCGTCTGGCTAGCCAGCTCCGATAATGGCTCTGGTAATTTTACTTCTGTCTTTGATTTTTACCAATTTTGGCTCAATCAGGCTGACGAGGCTGTCGAATATCTTATCAAGATCTACTCTGTGCTTGATAAAGCGACCATCGATCAAATTCTCGCAGAGCACAAAGCTCATCCTGAACAGCGTCTTGCACAAAAGGCTCTTGCCAAAAATGTTACCGAAGTTGTTCACGGCAAGAATTCCGCAAATGCTGCCATGCTTCTTACGGAGCTCCTCTTCGGCGACCGTCGTCTAGAAACTCTCTCTGAATCTGAAGTTGAATCTGTTTCTCTCCTTCTTCCAACCCTAAAACTTGCAGAAAAATCAGGCTCAATCCTTCTCCTTGATGCACTCACAGAAACTGAGCTTTGCTCCTCGCGCTCTGAAGCTAAGCAGTTGATCTCTGGCAATGCAATCTCTGTTAATGGTCAAAAAGTAACTGACCTAAGCTACGAAATCAATACACTATCTGTCTTAAAGCGTGGTAAAAACAAATTTGCCTTCGTTAAGTAGTGTATTGGCTCGATAATATTTATCTATATTCTTAATATCTATTTACGCTCTTAATATTTATTTACACTTTTAATATCTGTCAACACTTTATCAAATATCTCGCAAGACTAATCTTGAAAAAACCACGACTTCGGTTATACTGGAGATAAGAGAGCGAGGTAAAGGTTATCTATTCTTCTGTAGAGAGAAAGACCGCAGATATATTGCTGGTCAAAATCATTAATTCTAAATAAAGGACAAACTATGGCCAAAGAACCAAAAGAAACCAAAGAAAATTCTGTACAAGACGGCAAATCCGAAGCACTGAAACTAGCCATTGCACAGATTACAAAACAATTCGGCGACGGCTCCATCATGAAGCTTGGCGAAAATCATAACGTCAATATCGAGCTTATCAAGTCTGGATCACTTTCATTGGATCTCGCCCTGGGTGGTGGTTATCCTAAGGGTCGTATCATTGAGATTTACGGACCTGAATCTTCTGGTAAAACCACGCTTGCTCTACATGCGATTGCTGAGGTCCAAAAGAATGGTGGTCAGGCTGCCTTCATCGATGCCGAGCATGCTCTTGACCCATCTTATGCCGAAAAAATTGGTGTTCAAATTGACAACCTCCTGATCTCCCAGCCAGATAACGGTGAGCAGGCCCTTGAAATCTGTGAAACTCTTGTTCGCTCTAATGCTGTTGACCTCATCGTGGTCGACTCCGTAGCCGCCCTTACTCCAAAAGCTGAAATTGATGGTGATATGGGTGATGCACAGATGGGTCTGCAGGCACGTCTCATGTCACAGGCTATGCGAAAGCTTACTGCCATTATCTCAAAATCAAAGGCTACAGTCATCTTCATTAATCAGATCCGTATGAAGCTCGGTGTGATGTTTGGTAATCCAGAGACCACTACTGGTGGTAACGCCCTTAAGTTTTATGCCTCTGTGCGTGTTGATATTCGTCGCATTGGCCAGATTAAAAACGGGGAAGATATCATCGGTAACCGCACTAAGATTAAGGTTGTTAAAAATAAGATTGCCGCACCTTTCCGTACTGCCGAATTTGATATCATGTATAACGAAGGTATTTCCAAAACTGGTGACGTACTCGATCTAGCCGTTCAGTACGGAGTTCTAGATAAAGCTGGCGCCTTCTTGAAATATAATGGCGAAACAATCGGCCAAGGCCGTGAAGCTGTCAAACGTCTCTTTAAAGAAAACCCTGAACTCTTTGCCGAAATCGAAGAAAAAGTCCGCGCCAAGGCCGAAGAGAGTCAGAAGTAATCTGAGCGAGTACCAAGGCTAAAGAGCTAGAAATAACCTAAACAAATCTTGAAAATAAATGTCCACTGTTACAAGTCTGCGTGGCGCCATCCGCGACCCCCATCGCATCAATGTCTTTCTTGATGGGAAATTTAGTTTTTCGCTAACCATTACGGAGCTTGCCGACTCAAAATTACATCAGGGCCAAGTCTTGACCGACCCTGAAGTCGAAAGATTACGTAATCTATCCGGTCTCGGTAAGCTCTATCAGCAAACCCTGGAGTATTGTTTTTCACGCCCACATTCTAAAAAGGAAATTATCGATTATCTCGAACGTAAACGCCTTCGCCGAGATATCTCCTGGAAACGTTTTGAAGAACATCAGCTGAAAGTCCAGAATGACCCTGAGTATGCTGCAAGAGTTAAAGAAATTCGCCAGTACACCAAAGAGCAGAACCAGAAAATTCGTGAAATAGACTTTACGGAAAATAACACCTATGAATATCGTGGTGTACAAAAAACTAATCTCCCAACAAAGCCAGCGGATCGGATCACTCCTGAAATGATTCAGGAAGTGGTTTCTCGCCTTGAGTCACAAAATTACATCAACGACCAGGATTTTGCTAGGTACTTTATCGAGAACCGTCACCAAAATAAGGGAATTAGTACAAAGCGCCTCATCCAGGAACTAAAAATCAAGGGGATAGATAACGACATTATCGAGCAAGCTATGTTTGATCAGGGTACTGGCAATCTTTTCAGAGATGAAGAAGTCGAAATTGAAAAGATGATCAAAAAACAACTGAGAAAAACTTCAGACCGCCAAAAAATCATCGCCTATCTTGCACGCCAGGGCTTTTCATATGATCTCATCAAAGCCAAGCTTGACCAGTTTCTTAGTACTGAAGAAGAATATTTCTAGAATCAAAGATTATCTAAACGCTACGGCATTTAAACACTAACGCATCTATTCGTTGCAACACCTATTCTCTAATAGAATTTTCGTTGCCACGTGCAATGTATTTCCCATCTTTAAATGGATTTACAAAATTTGGCACAAAATCGAGCGTCCCCGATTTCTTCATAATCGTGCCTTCTTCACTTTTAACAATAATCTCACTGTCATTAATTTCATGAATATCCGAGCGACCAATCACGAGCTCTGGATCAATCAAGGCCTTATAGATTGGTCTCTTCACGATCAGTTGCATAATTTGAAAATCCTCAGTATTTATGATGAAATCCTCAATTCGCCCCAACATAGCTTTCTTTTTGCTAACTACTTTCATATTATCCAAACTAAAGCCAAGATCAATCGTCTCCTTTAGCTTTATTACATCATCTTTTTCAACAAACTCTTCATCTGAGTCTACAATCATGCCCATTTTAGAGAACTCTCGAACACTAGAAGCTTCCAAAAACAGGCGCTGCCTAGATGATACTGCGCTGATTTCAAAGGCTACTACCTTTAGAAAATTAGGATCAATCACCAAGCCCTTTACTTCCGCAATTCTAGAAGCAGTATGCAAGCTTAAGATGGGATATTTTAAGAGTTTAGAACCTTCGATTAACATAAGCTAATTATACCATAACCCTCATAACGTAGTTTTATAAAACGCCAAGGATCCCTCGTAGTGCATACCCAGTATCTTCATGATTGCGTACCGTAATAGTTTCAATCCCCATTTCAAGTACTGGAAAGTCATTCCCGCCAGGCTGTGTCATATCACCAAAATACAAAATATCTTCGCGCACCACTCCTAATTCTTCCATCAAATGCATCATTCCAAAAGCTTTATTCATACCAGGTTTTACCGCATTGATACTGGTGGTGCCGCCAATCTCAAACATAAACTCTGGTGCCAATTCCTTCGCCCTCACCACTATTTTTTCGCGTTTCTTGCAATCTGGATCCCAGGCATACTTCTCCTCGGTCCCAGCCTTTTGGCCTAAAGCCGAAAAAGTCACTTGCGACAGACGATTCTCAATAATCTCATCCCCAGGTTGCAACTTGTCAGCCTCCCAGAAACCAAGTTCTGTGGCTGCCTGCTCGATGGCCTTAGTAATCAGTTCGGTCTCTTCTTTGGTTAACGGATAATTGTAGACCAGCTCCCAGTTTTTAAGATCATATTTTTTTCCGTCATTTCCGTTTGCCATCGGTATGTATCTGTAATATTGTGTCCCTTGTGCCACAAATAAATGTAAATGCTTTAGTTGAGCTGGTGTTGCTTCCGCCACCTCAATTAATCTGTCCACGATCTGAATCAAAAATTGGTCAAACTTCTGTCCCGAAATTGGGCAGACCTCAAAGTAATTTAGACATTCAGTCAAAAGAATCGCAATCTCTTCCGGAATCGGTGTTTTTGCAATATTTAAAGTTTGATCAATATCAAATGCGAGAACCTTCTTCATTTTACTCCTTTATCTAGTCTTAAGCTCATCATAACCGACAAAAAACCAAAAGTAAATCTAAAAATGATATAATAAATTTATGAAAACATACGTGATGGGCAACTGGAAAATGAACTTAACGGTCGGAGATTCTTCAATTTACCTGCAACGACTACTTAAAAAGATTAAACCCTCTCGCGGTCTTGAAATCATCATCGCCCCCAGCGCCATTTCTCTTGCCTCTCTTTCGCTTCAGCTCGAACGCAATAAATCAAAAATCAAGCTAGCCGCCCAGAACTTCTACCAAAAAGACTTTGGAGCTTACACTGGTGAAATCTCCATTGCTCAGCTTCGCGGTGTTGTTTCTTATGCCTTAATCGGCCATTCCGAACGCCGTTTTATCTTTGGCGAAACCAACAAAGACATTAGTCAAAAAGTTGCCGCTGCCATTCGTAGTGGCATCACTCCTGTACTCTGTATTGGCGAAACCGAAAATCAACGCAATTTTGGCGAAACCAAGGATGTTCTAAGAGATGAACTTCTCGGCGGTCTTTCCGAAATTGATACGGAAGATGTTAAAAAATGCCTCATTGCCTATGAACCTGTTTGGGCTATCTCCACTTCTAAACAGGCTCCTGCCACTCCCGATGAAATTGCCGCCTCCATCCAGTTGATTAAGGAACAGCTCATCGATATTTATGGGCAGGAAACTGCTGAAGAAATCCCGCTTCTCTATGGTGGTAGTGTTAATCCAAATAATGCTGGCGCTTATCTTACCATTCCTGGCGTTAATGGTGTGCTTGTCGGAGAATCCAGTCTTATTTCTGATAACTTCAACGAAATTATAGAAACCGCTAAGCGAGTCCGTGAATAAACTTAAGCTATTTGTGAAAAATATTAAAAATCGAGTATAATATATAAGAATATAGATAAAAGCTTATGCAAGACGAATCAAGAACCTCAATCAAGATTTCACAGCCTCGAGTGGCGCAGTCAAGAACGCCGCAGCCGCAGTCTTCTAATAGACGCATGGATTTTGCACCTGTTCACGCGTCTTCTCGCGTCATCTCTCCACTTCCTACCGATCGTGACCTTGAACGTCGTCGCATTGCAAAACAGGAAATGCAGCGCCGAGAGGCAATTAGGCAACAAATTGAAGAGCAGAATCGCCTAAAAAATCTCAATCAACGTCGTATCGAGGCTGCCAGGCAAGAACTTTCTGAGTATCAGGCCGTTGAGGAACAGCGAAATCGTGCTCTTGAGGCCGAACGCCAGCGAGCTATTGAGTCACAGCGTCTCGCCCAACGTGAAGCCTTAGAAAAAATGGCCGCTCGTCGCAGAGCTATGGAACAAGAGGCGCGTCGTCGCCAAATTGAAGAGCAGGATCGCAAAATGCGTGCCATGCAAGAAATGCAACGTCAACAGGAGGCTTCGAAAATCAATGTTTCCCGCCGTATTTCCGTCGCTCCAGTCCAGACTTCTCCATTCAAAAAAGTTACTAACCCCGCCGCTCGTATTCAAGCCCGCTCGGTTGATATGCAGGCAAAAACCACTATCTCAGTCTCTGATGCTCAGGCAAAACCCACCCTTCGCTCTGCCGGTGATACCAAGGTTCTCCCCGCTTCCCGTATTCAGGTTGTCGCCTCTCCAAACCGTAAGCTCTTCGGTCGCATCCGCCCTGCCGGTCCTTCCCGTCAAACTCACGAGGAGGAACAAGCTCCCCTTGTTCAGGCTACTCAAGACGGTGACTTAGAGGATCTCCTCTATGATGCATTTGAGGATTCCACGTCTGATGCTCCAGAGAAACTATCTACAAAAAGCCGTGAATTAAAGTCCGTCTCAGAATCCGTGCCAGATACCTCTGATAATAACATGAATTATATTCTAGGCGGCCGCTCTCCATTTATTAATACTGATAAAATCATCAAGCGCCCCCTCTCTGAATCTCGCAAGGATAATTCTAAGGTTAGTACCTCTTTTGATGCGGCTTCTATGTTGAAGCAAAATGATGACTTTACTAGTACTTCAAAGCCACGAAAAAATGTTTACGCTAAACGCGAGAATACTAAGAAGGCGACCAAGAAAGGCACCATGATCGTTGAAGATCGTCCTAAAGGTGTTGGCATCTCACTTGCCATCGCCATCACTTTCATGATTATCCTCGGTACCGTCGTTGGCGCCCTCGTTTATTTCGCCTTCTTCCAATAAAAAACACCTAGACTAGTTTATAGTAGCCTAGATGTTTTTTATAATCGTTGTATCTACCTACTTTATAAATAAGCAAAAAAATAAAGAGCCAAATGCTCTTTTATATCTGGTGCGAGTGGAGAGAATCGAACTCTCGTCCCAAGTTTGGAAAACTTGTATACTAACCGTTGTACTACACTCGCATAATCTACAATTTATTTTATTCCAATCGCATTCACTTGTCAAAATGCGAAAACCAAAAACTGACTTAAACATGAGCAGGCTCTAGTATAAGAATAAAATATGGGGTGGGAAATCGGAATTGAACCGACGACCTTCTGGACCACAATCAGACGCTCTAACCAACTGAGCTATTCCCACCATCTTATCAAAATACGCTAAACTCTATTTAGCATTCATATTATATCAAACCTCTCTTCTCTATACAAGGAAAGAAGAATGAATGGTTTAATTAAACCAAAATATTCAAATTGTGTAAAAAGTATTCATACCGTGGGTGTGGAAAAAACTTTTATATTATGTACTAGGTCCGAATTTCATCCTAAAATTATTATTTGTAAAGCGTTGTGAATTACTAATCGCTGACCCCTGTGAACCAATTCGATTAGTTCTATTTTGGTCAGCATTAAGTCCGCCTCTGCTCTCGTTATTTGGCTTACCTAAACCATATTCTCTTTCAACACTTCTGCCAAAATCTGGAGTAAATCGTTGTCCAAAATCTGGCATACCACCAGTTCCTGTCGCACTACTTTTTCTTGTGTAACCTTGTCCAAAGTTCTGTTTTGCTGCTGTGGTATATTCTTTGTAGCTTGTCACTCCTCTTTCTTCACTTCTAAAATCAGATCCTCCATAAGTTCCAGATTCTTGCCTTGCTTTTCTATCCTCACTGTATCTAT
>CALFGG010000081.1 GCA_937958235.1 uncultured Candidatus Saccharibacteria bacterium | reverse complement strand
AACTCACTCCCCAGGATAATAGTAAAAATCCATTACTCACTGGTTTTTCTAAGCTCGCAGTTTATGGACTATATGGCGCCCAGACCAATGACGTCACAAACGCCAATCTAAGCTATCCACTATTTAATAATCTATACTTCCTTGAAACCAAGCAAGAAGACCCCAAAGATCGTCAAACCTTTGTTCTAATCTTCCTCGCCTCCGACATCGACGCTGCCTCATTAATTGATCTCGCAAAAGCCATCGAGTCTACAATCCTCGAATAAGTTAAATTCCTAGTCTCTCATTTTCGCATAGATAAAAAATAGGCTCCGATAAGAGCCTATTTTATTATTTTTACTTACTTATTTAGCATCATCCCAACGCTTGATAGCAGCCTTAATTACTTCTTTGGCAGATTCTACACCCTCAAAACCTTTAACTACTGTAGTTCCAGGCTTTTTAAGATCTTTGTAGTGATTAAAATGGAACTCGATCTGCTTAATTAATTGCTTTGGCAAATCTTCAAGCGTTTGATATTTATCACCATTATTGCGATCATCAGCTGGTACACAAATCACCTTGTCATCTACTTCATCTGAGTCAACGAACTTCATCACACCGAGTACGCGTGCCTTGGTGTAAATTCCAGTAGTTAGAGGCTGGTCTGTCACCATCAAAACATCAAGTTCATCGCCATCCTCGTCAAGTGTCTGTGGGATGAAACCATAATTACATGGTTTAGCAAAGGCCATTGGTTCTACACGGTCAAGCATAAAACAAGCATTCTTGCGATCCCACTCAATCTTATGATTAGAGCCAGTAGGGATCTCAATCACGACATTAATTTCACCGTCTTCAAAGTTTCCTGGGGTCAAGATTTTATTAAAATCTGCCATAATTAAACTCCTATTTAATTTTTCACTCATTATACCATGCCACCTCTTTGCCGTAAAAATATTTTTGTGATAAAATAGACCTATTATATGATTCTCTAGGCGCTAAGTTTGCCCAAAATCAACACTTTTTAATAAATAATTTAACAAACCAATAATTAACACGAGGCTTTATGACAAAACAACCCAAGAAAAAACCCAAATATAAATCAACCATAGGACGTACCCTTCACTACTTCTTAAAAGCCAACAGGAACTACAAGTGGCTCGCCCTCGGCGTCTTCATTGTTACCCCAATTGTTATTTTCGTCCGCACCATTCTCGCTCCACTTGTCGTCGCCAATATTATCGATATCCTCTCTTCCGCTAGACCAGAAGATTTCATCAACCCTGGCAACATCTTCCAAATCCCGCTTGTACAAAAAGTCCTACCACAGGGTATTTTTCTTATCCTCTGTCAATTAATTGGCTCAAGCATACTCGGCAATCTACGTGTCTATCTGGTCTGGAAGATGGAACTTCTTACTATCAATGATCTCTCCATCCAATGTTTTGATACCATCAATAATCAATCCATGCAGTTCCACTCTGATCGCTTCTCCGGTTCTCTTACCGCACAAGTTGGACGTTTTACTAGAGCCTACGAACGTTTTGCAGATTCCATCATATTCAATATCGTCCCTCTTATCGTCACTTTTTCATCTATCTTTATCATCTTAATCAATCGCGCACCTGCCTTCGCGATTCTATTAATGATCTTCTCGGTTATCTTCGCCATCGTTTCTTCAAGAAGTTTTAAACGTATTGGTGAATGCAACGAAAAAGAAGCTGCCGCTCAAAATAAGCAAACTGGACAACTTACAGACTCCATTACTAACATCATTTCTGTCAAATCCTATGCTCAAGAAAACTACGAACGTACTCGCTACACCAAGTTCCAAGCTGAAACGCTGGCCGCCGGCGAAAATTCTATGCGTGCCACCATCCATCGTGATGTGATTTTCGATTCCATCTTTCTTCTGATCGACCTTATTATGATTGCCTTCATTGTGGTTGGTGCCCCCGTTATGGCCCTCCCAGTCTCCACCGTCATTCTCATATTCCAATTCTCTCAGACCATTCTGATGAATCTTTGGGATGTTAGTAGTATCTTTAAGAACTTTACCCGTGTCTTCGGCGATGCGCATGAAATGACTGTCATTCTTGATACTGTTGACACCGTAGTCGACGAAAAAGGTGCTAAGAAGCTCATTGTTGATAAAGGTGGTATCACTTTTGATCACATTACTTTTACGCATGCCGATGCTAAAGAAAGCATTTTTAAAGACTTTAATCTAGAATTAAAACCCGGCGAACGTATCGGTCTGGCTGGTCTCTCTGGCTCTGGAAAAACCACCCTCACCAAACTCTTGTTGCGTTTTGCCGATGTTGACGAAGGTGTAATTAAGATTGACGATCAAAATATCCGCAAAGTCACTCAACACAGTCTACGTAAAAACATTGCTTACGTTCCACAGGAGGCCTCACTTTTCCATCGCACCATTGCAGAGAACATTGCCTATGCTAAACCTGATGCCTCTATGGAAGAAATTAAACATGCCGCAAAACTCGCCAACGCTGCCGAGTTCATTGAAAAGCTTCCTAACGGTTATGAAACCATGGTTGGCGAACGTGGTGTTAAGCTTTCTGGAGGGCAACGTCAACGCATTGCCATTGCAAGAGCCATCCTTAAAGATGCGCCAATTCTCGTCCTCGATGAAGCCACCTCTGCCCTTGACTCCGAATCCGAAGCTCTAATCCAAGAGGCTCTACTCCGCCTCATGCATGGTCGCACTTCCATTGTAGTAGCTCACCGCCTTTCTACCATTTCTAGCCTCGACCGTATCGTAGTACTTGAGAATGGCAAGATCATCGAGCAAGGACCACATGAAGAACTCCTCAAAAATTCAAAAGGGCAATATAAGAAATTGTGGTCACGTCAATCTGGTGCCTTTGTTGAAAAATAAATCAAAAGAAAAACCATCTTAAGTTTGTTTAAACCTAATATTAATCAAATAAGAACCCCATGGATCCACAAAATTCACCAAGACAACCCCTAGCTGAACGCATGCGTCCACAAACTTTGTCTGACGTTTTAGGACAAGAGCAAGTCATCGGTGAGGGTAAAATTCTAACCGAAATTGCCAAAAAGAAAGAACCCGTTAACCTCATTTTCTGGGGCCCACCTGGCACTGGAAAAACCACCCTCGCTCGTATCCTCGCTAAGGAATTTGCAGCCGATTTTATCGAACTTTCTGCTGTCACTGCCCATAAAAGCGATGTCGAGGCAGTCGTTGAACGTGCCAAACAAAACTGGAACCTTAAGATCCGTACACTTCTTTTTGTGGATGAAATTCATCGTTTCAATAAGG
>CALFGG010000080.1 GCA_937958235.1 uncultured Candidatus Saccharibacteria bacterium | reverse complement strand
CAGGATCTATTTCACTCCCCTCCCGGGGTTCTTTTCACCTTTCCATCACTGTACTAGTTCGCTATCGATCAATCAATATATTTAGCCTTGGCAGGTGGTCCTGCCAGATTCAAACAGGGTTTCTCGTGCCCCGTCCTACTTGAAAAAAGATATATAATGCCTAAGACCATTTCGCGTACAGGACTCTCACCTTCTATGGTGTGCCATTCAAACACTTCTGCTATGATCTAAAGGATTTTATCATTATCCACTCATTTAACGATGTTGGTTTTTATGCTGAATATTGGCAATTTCTTCCAATAACTCAGCATAAAAATTATCTTATTTCACAACCCCTTTCATAACTCTGGCCGTTAAACCGTATGGTTATGTTAAGGTTTGGGCTGTTCCAATTTCGCTCGCCACTACTTTCGGAATCATTGTTTATTCTCTTTTCCTCAACCTACTAAGATGATTCAGTTCGGCTGGTTCCCGTCTAATTACTCTATGTGTTCAAGTAATTGCAATACGACATGACTCGTATTAGGTTGCCCCATTCGGAGATTCCTGGATCAAAGCTTGCTCTCAGCTCCCCAAGACTTATCGCAGAGTTCTACGTCCTTCGTCGGTATTGATTGTCAAGGCATCCACTATTAGTGCCCTTATTTACCTTTTTATGCATTGACTTAACTAGTAATCGAAGTTCAATTACTAATTCTGTATTTATCTTTCAAAATCCGAGAAGGAATTTTTCTGGATAAATACGATGCAAGTCTATTTATTTTTTTCATCGTTGTCCAAATTGTTAATTGAAACTCTGCAATGAATGGATTGTCTTTTCGATAATCCGTAGAAATCTTCGCTTGGATTTTTCCAAGGAGATTACCTCGCAGTTTTCTCTTCATGGCAGTGGTCAACTTGTTGACTTGCTGAACTTGTTTAGTATTGTAGTACAGCTTTTGAAAGTTTGCAAGGGTTTTTTGAAAGATTTTTTAAGTTTTTTTATTTTTTTGACGATTTATTTTTCTGACCCCTGTTAATTACGAACTCTTAATGTACTATTTTATTAACTATATATATTACTTTTTCTGCTGATGTAGATTTTTTATAATTGCTGAATTTTCTGATAGATATTTTCTGCTTCACGTTCACGCCATTTAAGTGTGATTTTGATACCATACTCTGCTATTTTAATAGCTCGTGCGACAGCCTTATTGTTTCTTTCCTGATCACAGAAGTGACTGAACTGCTCTGCCTCAGATTGGTTTGAGATACGCGCCCCGACAACTCGAATATAATCATCGATCGACTTATTCTTTGTAATCTCCTTTATATAATCCCAATGGGCGTAAAACCATTCGAGAGCCAGTTGTTTTGACCAATAATTGGAAAGAAGCAAAGACAGGAAGGAGAGATGATCTTGTAGTCTTACCGTCTCCTGATCTTCGAGTAAATCGACAAGCCTATTAATATGTTCTTCTTTGCGGCTGTCAGTCAAGGTTTCTAAGATAATTGATTTATAAACTGGATTAGACTCTTGTTGATATCGTTCAAGCAGAGACTCAAAGAGTTCTTCTTTAGAATAGCGGTATTTAGCATCGATAATTGTATCAAGAAGCTCAGGGGAGACTGCTGAAAAGTCCATGTTTTTCCCTATTTGCTGATCATAAATATCGGATAGCTTTGATAAAATAGCCTGATCCTCCGCGTAGATGGCAAAATTAAGAACAAGTGGTCGAAGCTTTAAATCATCTGCGCTGTCTGCCTTTGGACTGAGGCCGAGACGCTCAATATTATAAGCCACTAGCCTTAAAAGATATTTTTTAAATAGAGGAAAATACTCGGAAGTTGGGGGGAAGAAGATTTTAAGATTAGCTATGATAGTAACAATTAGCTGCCAGATCGACTCCTGCTTTTCTTTTTCGAATTTAGGTAGCAAATCAAAAATACTACTAGTATTAATATATGATGTACGCATAAGCATGCTACGATCGATTAATAGCCTGAGCTTTTGTTCAAAGTTGAGATTTTGAAAGTTTTGTATTTTTTGTTCAAAATCGTGATCCGATAGCTTTATCAGATAATGACCGGACATATCATCGGTGATTTTTGGAAGAACCCATGTGGTTTGATCGGTAGAACCATCAGCGAGAAAACGCTGTTGTTTTTCTCCATCAATTAGTGGAAACCCAGGTTGCAAGATCCAAGAATCCATCATGTTCTTAACATCAAAGGTAGCAAATTCTTGTAAGCAGGCCCATAAATCGTCGCCAGAAGTATTTTGGTACTGGAATTTTTGGAAATACTTTTTCAGGCCTTTGAAGAATTGTTCTTCTCCCATTAGACGCATAAGCATGAACATCAGATGTGAGCCCTTAGCATAAACAATGGCTCCGTCAAAGAGGCTGTCAATCTCAGCAGGATCCGAAACGGTCTGTTGAACCGACTGTACATTCTCAAGAGAATCTCGACGAAGTGCGTATAGGCAGTCTTCCGTAAAGTAGTCTTGCCAAATTTGCCACTCTGGACGAAGGTGATCGACGGCATAAAATTGCATCATGTTCGCAAAACTTTCATTAAGCCAAAGATTATCCCACCAACGCATTGTAACAAGATTGCCAAACCATTGATGCGAAAGTTCATGAGTAACGACGGTTGCAATATACTCCTTGGTGGTTTGTGGTGTGTTTTGATCTGCTAAGAGACAGGATTCACGATAGGTGACTAGACCCCAGTTTTCCATGGCGCCGGCATCAAAATCAGGAATAGCGACCTGGTCAAGTTTTGGCAATGGATAAGGTACTTCAAAGAGTTGATCATAAAAATCTAACGATTCCATGGCAATTTGATTTGAGAATTCTAGAGACTTCGTTGGTTGATTAAGTGCGCCGTAGGTTGCCACTTCTATGCCGTGTTGATTAGTGCCGGAAACTTTATTAAATTTACCAATACAAATGGCCAATAAATACGTAGACATTTTGGGGGTAGTTTTGAAGGTAACAATCTTACGAGAAACTTCAGCATTTAGATTGAGGGCATTTGGATCTTCTTTAGGATTCAACTCGGCATTTACGGAAGTGTAGGTTAAAACTCGTTCTGAAAGAATTGGCATATTACTGAGAATTGTATCCTCGATATCTGTATCAATAACCTTTAAGTCAAAGGTTGCCTTAGCTTCAGGCTCATCGATGCAAGGAAACATCATTCTAGCATAATGTGACTCAAACTGAGTAGAAACGATACGCTCTTCCCTGCCTTCGTATTTATAGGTCGACAAATACATACCGATCATGCTGTGACTGAGCTTAAAAGTATAACGGATATCAATGATCGTTGACTGGTCTTTTTCTACCGGGCTAATACTTAATAATTGATTATCAGGATCTAAGGTAAACTCTACTGGCTTATTATTAATAAGTATTTTAGAAATTTTTAAGTCTCTGGCATGAAGTTTCAAAATTGAATCTTTTGTTTTACCAGAAATAATTGTATGTCCTTGAACCTCTTCCGTATTTTTATTGACACGAAGTTCAAGTTGATATTTTTGAGGGATAAAATAATTAATTAGTCGTTCCATATGTCTCCACTTTTTGTTTATTATACGACATGGGGACGAAGAACGACTAAAATTAGGTGAACTATTTAATTTTCCAAGACGGCTTTGATACGGCGAATGCCGGCAGAAGAAGATTCTTCCTTTTTGATTTTGAATTTGCCAAGCATGCCAGTATGTTCGACGTGAGGCCCACCACATAATTCACGAGAAACTGGATGCTCAAAATCACCAACAGTATAAACCTTGACAGTATCTGGATATTTCTCCCAGAATTGACCATGAGCATGCAAGGTATCTCTAGCGTATGTTTTTTCAAATTCTGCAAAAGTAACAGCATGATCTTCAAGAATCCATTGATTAACCTGATCTTCGAGAGCCTTGATCTCTTCTGGTGTTAATTTACGATCTAAATTAAAGTCGAAACGAAGACGCTCGGATGTAATGTTTGAACCAGCCTGACCAATCTTTGGGTCTATTAATTTTTGCAAGGCAGCAAGTAAGAGGTGAGTTGCGGTATGATATTTAGTTGACATTTCACTATGGTCTTCAAGTCCACCTTTAAACATACCCTCAGAAGCAGTCTTAGAACGTTCGCGCTGAGCGGCAAGACATTGATCAAATTCAGCCTGCCAATCTGAACTCAGCTCGATTTGCTGACGTTTAGCTTCTTCAACGGAAAGCTCAAGTGGAAAACCATAAGTATCCTGAAGCATAAATAACTCCTTACCAGTAAGACCAGAGGTTTTCAACTTATTGAGTTCCTTGAGTCCGCGACTTAAGGTCTTTCTAAATGCTTGCTCTTCACGAATTAAAACTGTTAGGGCGTCCTCGCGGGTATTCAGAATCTCGTCGGAGAGGTCACGATAATTGCTTTCGATAAGTGGAATGATCTGAGGAAGAAAATCTTGTTCAATGCCGAGATTAAGAGCCTTTAGAATAGCCCGGCGGATGAGACGACGGAGGGCATAACCTTGTTTACGATTGCTTGGCGTGAGACCTTGGGCGGAAAGCAGATAGGCACCGCGTAAATGATCGGCAATAATACGCATATCAGCAGTATAACCAGCATATTGCTTATGACTAATCTCTTCAACCTTAGTGATTAGTGGTTTTAAGAGTGATGTTTCAAAAACGTCAAAAGAGTCAATTGCGGCAGCAGCGATGCGCTCTAAACCGCCTCCGAAGTCAATATTTTTGTGCTTTAATTCAGAAAAGCTTCCATCTTCATTGCGCTTGTATTGCATAAAGACTTGATTACCGATTTCCATAAAGCGAGCACCATCAGAGGCAGGATGTGACTGGCCGAAGGTTGCAACATCTTGTTTATCTTCACCAAAGTCATAGAAGACTTCGGAATCAGGACCACAAGGGTCGCCAATAGGAGTGGTTTCTACGCCACCACCACGACTCCACCAGTTTTCATGATCATCATAGAAGAAAATATGTTCACCTTCTTTAATACCTCTGGCGGCACCATTTTCGGCACTGCCGATTTCAGCGATTTTAGCGTCTACGCCAGCCTCTTTAAAGACCTGTTGCCAGATCTCAGCGGACTCAGTGTCTTTTGGGATGCCATATTTTTCACTACCAATAAAGCAGGTAACATAGATCTTATGAGGATCTAGACCTACTTCTTCGGTTAAGAATTTAAAGAAAGCAGGAATCTGTTGACTTTTAAAATAATCGCCGAGAGACCAGTTGCCTAACATCTCAAAGACTGTGGTGTGTCTTGGATCACCAACATCCTCAATATCCTGCAGGCGAAGGCATGGCTGAGAGTCGGCTAGACGCTTACCCTCTGGATGTGGCTCTCCAAGAAGAAAAGGCAGAAGAGGCTGCATACCTGAACCGGTAAAAAGAGTGGTTGGATCATTTTCAAGAACCAATTTCGCAGGCGCGATAACTTGATGTCCAAGCTTTTGCTGATATTCAAGAAATTTTTGACGGATTTCACTAGCATTCATAATCTATATTATATCACGCTTGAATTTCTGTTTATCGGCCATATAACTTTATTATTTATGGACATTGTGTGGTGGTTGTGTTAAGGTAAGGATAAGCATAATTAGGAAAAAAGATGAGAAAATTAATTGCCTTGTTTATTATCGGAATAATTGGATTGATTGCATTTCTTTCGATTAAAAAAGCTTTGACCGGAGACGGCGCAATCAGCCTAGTATGTAAAACGGCGAATGATACTATTACTGTAAAATTTGACCCAACGAGCGAAAAGGCAATTTCCGCAACTCATAAGGATGGGACGGACTTTGAAATGAAGGATGTAGATGAAAGAATTAAGAAGATAGGTCTTTTAAGATACATCGACGAATTCACGCGTGAATTTGAAGAGAAAAAAGGTGGCGCCTGTTTCAAGAAATAGGCTAGGCGATAATACCACCACCGAGACAAACATCATCATGATAAAAAACAGCCGATTGACCAGAGGCGGGACGCTTGAATTCGTGTGTAAATTCGAGAACCGCCTGGCTTTTTTCTTGGTCGAGAGTCAGTTTTGCAGACTGCAGAGCAGCACGGTGCCGAATACGGATGTCAAGATTTAGAGGGAGAGGGATAGTCTCGCCATTTTTGCCATATTCTGGACGCAAGAAGATGTCCTTGAGCATTAACTTATTAGTCCAAAGATTTGGATTATTGAGATTGCGTGAAGCATAAATAATATTTCGAGACATATCCTTATCAACGATGTAATAAGGTAGACCACCACTGAGATTTAGTCCATGTCGCTGACCAATGGTATAAAAAACAGCACCGTCGTGAACTCCAATCACTTGGTCTGACTCACGATCGATAAGCTCGCCTGGAGTTACCGGAAAATATTCTTTCAGAAAATCATGCATCCCCACCTCACCAACAAAGCAGACCCCCATGGACTCTTTTTTATAGGCATTATCAAGGCAATTCCCTGCAGCCAACTGCTTTACCTCTGGCTTATTAAGACGCCCGAGTGGGAAAATAGTTGAAGCAACAGCTTTTTCTGAAATACGGTAAAGAAAATATGTTTGATCCTTGTTTTGATCAACGGCTTTTAATAAGTTTCTTCCATCTGAACTAGCGTAATGACCGGTGGCGATTAGGTCGGCACCCTGTTCTTTGGCAACTTCGTAGAATAATTTAAATTTGATTTCTTGATTACACATAATGTCTGGATTTGGAGTATTTCCCTTTTGAAATTCCGACAACATATAATCGACAACTTTTTGATGATATTCTTCCTCAAAGTCAAAAATCCGAAAATCAATATCTAGTTTAGTAGCAACCCGTTTGGCATCGGCTAGATCTTCAGCCCAAGGACATTTCATACCTGGAAGATCCCTTGACCAGTTCTTCATGTAAACACCGACCACTTGATAGCCGGCATTTTTTAGAAGCATGGCGGAAACTGAGGAGTCGACGCCGCCAGACATACCAACAAAAACTGTTTTATTGGAGTTTTCTGGGTTATAACTTAAAATCTTTTCTTGCATAATACTCCCGCTATATTAACTTTAAGCGTCTTGCTTCTTGATTTACTACTTCAGCGATCAAATGTGCGGCTTTTTTAACATCTTCGAGCTGATTGCCCTGTCCAAACGTCACTCGTAAGGAACCGGCAATCTCTTGATCTGATAGGCCGATAGCTGAGAGAACATGAGACTTTTGCCCTTTGGAAGCAGCACAGGCAGCCCCGGTAGAGAGATAAACTCCTAGATCTTCAAGCTTAAAAATCAGACGTTCAGCGTCTAAGCCTTTAAAACAGACTGGAACAAAATTAACCAATTGATGTTTTGGATCGCCAAGCCAAAGCGGAGTAACTTGAGACTCTTGTTCAATAATCTGCTTAAACTGCCTTGTGAAATCTTGATATTGGCGACGAGAGCTAACCAAATGTTCTTTAGCAAGCTTTGCAGCAGTAGCAAAGCCAATTAAGGCCGGAACGTTTTCCGTACCAGAACGCAAACCCATCTCTTGCCCACCACCAAAAGTAACTGGCGATAATTTTACACCACGTGCAACATAAAGAGCACCAATTCCCTTGGGGCCATAGACTTTGGCAGCATTAATAGTGAGAAGATCCACACCCAATCTGGCAACCGATAAATCAAGGAGACTCATCGCCTGAGAAGCATCGGAGTGAAGATAGAGCGGCGTAAGATTACCCTCTTTTAGCCGAGACTCGCGTACCTCCTGCAAGAGGCGACTAATTTCAGAGAGGGGTTGGATGGATCCTAGTTCATTATTTACAAGTGCGATTGAAATTAGGACAGTATCCTCTTTAATTTTTTGTCGTAAGTCTACCAAATCAACTAGACCAGTAGATAAAACTTTTACTTCATCAAAATTGCCGGCCGAATAAGATTTAGCCGACTCGCGCACGGCGGCATGTTCAATACTGGAGATTAGACAGTGTCCAGCGTGCTGCTTTAAAACTGTAAAAGCGAGATTAATTGACTCAGTTGCGCCACCAGTAATAATTAGGTCTGGCGCTTTAGCACCAATAGCATTAGCGAGTAGACCTTTCTGGGTTTCATATTCGCCACGAAGATGTTTGGCTGGCAAGTAGGCGGCAGAGGGGTTGTAAAATTTTTCAGAAAAATATGGCAACATGGCAGCAAGCACCCTCTTGTCGACAGGGGTAGCAGCAGCATAATCTAAGTAGATATTATTAGAATTCATATTCCCTCTTATTATATACCAAAGAGATCCTCGGTATTTTTAGTGGTTTGATTAATAACGACTGGTAGATCTAACTGGAGTTTTGTTGCCAACCAGGTAGCAATTTCCTTAATGCGGCTAGGCTCATTAGTCTCACCACGGTATGGCACAGGAGATAAAAACGGGGCATCCGTCTCAAGTAGGATGCGCTCAAGAGGGGGTAGAGGTAGGGTCGAATAAGTTGCAAGGCCATTGACGCCGATATAGAAACCATATTCAAGCGAGCGTCTTAAGTTCTTCTTGTTATCTGTAAAAGAATGAACTACACCGCGAAGATTAGTGGCTGAAAAGTTGCCTAGAATCGCAAAAAAATCATCAAAGGCCTCGCGGACGTGAAAGATGAGAGGTAAATTCTGATCGATTGCAAGTTGGAGCATCTCTTCAAAGAGCGCAATTTGCTGTTTTTTGTCCGAGGTTTCATAATGATAATCTAGCCCAACCTCACCGATGGCAATTGGTGGATTGGCTTGATTTTTAAAATCAACTGCGGAGCGGCTAGCTTGCCACTCTGACGGGTGAATTCCGTATGACCAAAATAGATTAGACTCTGGGTGCTCCTGGACAAAACGCTGGGCATTAAGAGAGTCTTGGTGATCCGTGCCGATACAAACTATTTTATCTACACGATTTAATGCAGCATTTTTTAAACCTGATAGTTGGGCGGCTGGCGCAAAAAATTCTTGATCGTGTAGATGACAGTGAGAATCGATAAGATACGTCGCCCATATTATACTTAATTAATTTTTGGCTTCACGCTTACGTTTGATTGGGTCAAGTTGACGTTTGCGAAGACGGAGGCTCTTTGGGGTGACTTCAAGAAGCTCGTCATCGAGAAGGAAGTCAAGACATTGTTCAAGACTGAGGTTGGTGTATGGCGTAAGCTGGATCGCGCCATCAGAGGCGTGAGTGCGCATATTGGTTAATTGCTTTTCACGGCAGACGTTGAGATCGATATCATCCTTCTTATTTGAGAGGCCAACAATCATTCCCTGGTAAACTGGAACTTGAGGAGGAATAAAGAGCACGCCACGAGCCTGCGCCATATCAAGGGCATAAGCTGTAGAGGTACCAGTTTCAAAAGAAATAAGCACACCATTACGTTCTGGTTTATATTTGCCTTCAATTTCTCGGTAACCCTTTGGAATGGAAGACATCAAGACCGTTCCTTTGGTGGCGGTCATTAATTGATTACGCAAACCGATGAGGGCAGCAGTAGAGATTTCATAAGTAAAGCGAGTGGCGCCAGCGGAAGTGAGTTCCTGAGTTTTTAGATCAGCTTTACGAATACCAAGTTCTTGAGATACGGCACCAACATATTCAGGAGCAACCTCAATGGTGAGATCCTCAAAGGGTTCACATTTTTTGCCATCAATTTCTTTATAGACTACTTCAGGGCGGCCAGCTTCTAATTCATAACCTTCACGACGCATGGTTTCAATAAGGACTGAGAGATGGAGCTCACCACGACCAGAAACTTTATAACCAAGACCATCTTGGGCAATCTTTAGAGCAATATTGGTTTCGAGTTCTTTATGGAGACGATCGGAAATCTGTCTTGAGGTAGTAAATTCACCTTCTTTACCTTTCAATGGACTGGTATTTGGGCCGATATAAATGCTAAGCGTTGGTGGCTCGAGTTCAATAGTAGGGAGAGCCTCAGGTTGATCACCAGAAGCGAGGGTGTCACCAATATTGGCATCAGCGATACCAGTTACTGCAACAATATCACCCGCAAAAGCTTCTTGAACTTCTTCTTTACCGAGACCGCGATAAGCGAAAAGACGATCAATTTTAGCATTGGCAGTAGTAATTTGTGGTTCACCATTTTCAAAAGTGGTTTTCATGATTTTGACAGTTTGACCGTGTTTGACTTTACCGCGGAAAATTTTACCAATAGCATACTTACCTAAGTAATTATCAGCAGCAAGAGAGGCAACCAGGAGCTGCAAACCTTTTTCTTCAGCTTCATCGATTTTTGGAGATGGAATGTCGCTAATAATGGAGTCAAAAATAACATGTAGATCGTTATCTAGGTCTGTGGTTTTGCCGGCCTTACCATCACGAGCAACGGCGAAGTAGATCGGGTAATTGAGCTGAGATTCATCAGTGGCAAGCTCGAGGAAGAGGTCGGAAATTTCATCCTTTACCTCTTCGATGCGAGCGGCTGGTTTATCAATTTTATTAATGATAACAACAGGTTTGAGTTTTAAATCAAGGGCTTTCTTTAAAACAAATTTGGTTTGAGGCATTGGACCTTCTTGCGCATCAACAACAAGAAGCACGCCGTCAGCCATGTTGAGAGTACGTTCAACTTCACCAGAGAAGTCGGCGTGGCCAGGAGTATCGATGATGTTGATTTTATAGCCATTGTAATAAACAGCGGTCTGCTTGGCGGTGATGGTAATGCCGCGCTCATGCTCCTGATCGCCTGAGTCCATAATAAGAGTTTGACTCATTTCGGCCTGATTGTCGCGAAAAGTATTAGATTGTTTTAATAAAGCGTCGACCAGAGTGGTCTTGCCGTGGTCAACGTGAGCAATAATTGCTACGTTGCGAATTTGTTCCTTATTCTCCATGAATTTGCCCTTTGATTACCACAAAAAGATTTAGACTAGTTTTTGTGATAAGAATATTAATATTAAACTTGGTTTATCATACCATATTTTGCCATTTTTCGGTAGGATAAGCGAAATGTAGATTTGTAAAAACAAAAACAGCCTCTTACGAGGGCTGTTTAAAATCGAAATTCTGGTGAGTCGGGAGGGGCTCGAACCCTCGACACCGGGCTTAAAAGGCCCGTGCTCTAACCAACTGAGCTACCGACCCAGAAGTCTTTCTTATTATAACGCCAAAGCGGTTTTTTGGCAATATTTTTTATGACACTAGGATCAATTACGGCTTCCTAGTAAAGTAACCGGGGTTGCCAGGGGCGTCGATATGGGCGAAGTTTGAGGTATAGTTTGGCCAAGCATAGGTGGTACCATTACCGCCAGTAAGATAATTATTATCCATGAAGATATTTGATGGTTGTATATATAAGGAATTTGTCACGAAACTGGGGGAAGCGTAGATAGTCTTAACCTTCATGTAATTAAACATACCATTCATCTTATTAACTCGACTAGTATTAAAGTTTGAAATATCAAGCACTTCATTTGGATGCGTAACAAATGTGTAATAGAACATAGCCTCCATATTGGTGACATTGCGTGTATCGAAAGAACTGACATTAAGATTTTGTAAATTAGCAAGACCAACAAACATACGCTCCATAGTAGTAACTTTACTTGTATTAAAACTAGAAAGGTCAAGGTTAGTAATAGGCGGGTTGGCAGTGGTCATAAAAAACATACGGTCCATATATTTAACATTGCTAGTATTAAACCCCGACAAATTAATGGTCTGCAGTGATTCCATATCTTGAAACATACTACTCATAGATTCTACTTTATTAGTGTCAAAGTGGGATAAATCAAGATTTATTAGAGACTTTGTTCCATCAAACATATTCGCCATTGTAGTAACATTACCAGTATTAAAGTTTGAGATATTTAGGCTGCTTAAGGAAGACATACCTTTAAATAGATACACCATAGATGTTACAGATTTTGTATCCCAGCTTGATAGATCTAAGCTCGTAATACGATCGCTATTCCAAAAGACAGCCCCCATCCAATTTAATCTTGGAGTATTAAAATGAGAGACATCAAGCGTTGTAACATTTTTCAGATCAGAAAACATTTGTGCAATATTCTCTACGCTTCTCATATCAAAATGAGAGACATCAAGAGTTGGAACATAGGAACCACGAAACATTCCCAACATTTCTGTTACCCCACCTGTATTAAGCTTTGATAAATCTATTGGATCAATCGCAATTGGATTTGATACCGTACCCATTACACTAAACATGTAGTTCATTTTATGTGCATTTCTTGTATTAATGTCTCCGAGGTTAATATGTTTAATCAAATAGCCATTAGATGAAAACATATAATTCATATATCCTACAAACCTTTTCTTTTTAGTTTCCTCGTTTGGCTCATATTCCTTGTCTGAATTTTGGATTTTCTGGCGACTTTTAACTATGTTGTTAATTGAATATCCGTCGTATATTTTTGAAGCCTGATCTTGTGTTATTATTCA
>CALFGG010000079.1 GCA_937958235.1 uncultured Candidatus Saccharibacteria bacterium | reverse complement strand
TGAAGCATATTCTGCATTTAGGAAAAATTCACTTTGTTTACATTTTGGACAAAGTTTTCTAACAAGACGTTGTGCTTCAATCGCAATAATCGCACCACTAATAAGATATGGCTCAATACCCATATCGGCCATTCTCGATACTGCGCTAACTGCGTCATTTGTGTGCAAAGTAGAAAAAACCAAGTGACCAGTAAGCGCTGATTGAATAGCGATACGCAAAGTCTCTTCATCGCGAATCTCACCGATCATTATGATATCTGGATCTTGACGCAAAATACTACGTAGTCCCGCAGCAAAAGTCAGTCCTGCATCCACATTTACCTGAATTTGATTCACCCCATCCATTTTGTATTCCACTGGATCTTCTAGTGTTACAATATTGATTCCATCGGATTTAATTCTACGAATCAAGGCATACAAAGTAGTAGACTTACCAGATCCCGTTGGCCCTGAAGTCAAAATCATCCCATTTGGTTTTGCAATTCCCCGCTCCACCATCTTTAAAGCGTGGCCAGTCATTCCCATCTGTTCAATATCTAAAGTCGTTCCACTTTTATCCAGAATACGTATCACCACCTGTTCCCCCCAAATCACCGGCGAGATCGCAATACGTAAGTCGACCTCTTTTCCGTCCACCAGTACCGTAAACTGACCGTCTTGAGGAATACGATGTTCATCAATCTTTAGATTCGATAAAATCTTTACCCGAGAAACCAAAGCTGGCTCAATAGTTTTTGGCAGCTCCATCACCTTGCGCAGCACGCCATCAATTCGACACCTCACGATTAAAGCTCTCTCCAGTGGCTCAATATGAATATCTGAGGCTTTTGACTTAGTCGCAAAAGTCAGAATGGTTGACAAAGCCTTCGAAATCGGCGAATCCTGAGTAATGATTTTTACATTTGGCCCATGCGAAGCCTCATCTGCTTCCGAAGTTTTAACCGCCTTCTCTACCGCCGTAAAATCACCCCGATATTGTGAGATAGCAGATTTCAGCCCCTTTTCTGAGGCCATCATAATCCTCACCGGTTTCTGCACCAACTGTGACAAGTAATCCGTCTGCTGCACATTGGATACATCAAGCATTGCTACATATAGTTGTCCGTTTTTTTCTCCAAGTGGCACCACCATTGACCTAGATACCACATCATACGGCAAAAGCGACAAAATCTCCGGATCGAACATCACATTCCTGAGACTTACATATGGCACATTAATCACCACAGCCGTCGCGTGTGTTACGGTCTCTGCATCTGTCACTTTTTTTGCAATCAAGGTCGCCAGCAGTGGTTGTTTTGTTCTCTTAATTTCTTCCACCACTTCCTGTACTTTTGCACTAGAAACCAACCCTTCCGAGATTAAAAGGGATACCACTTTCTCCTGTGCTTCTTGAGTTAGTAGTGTCATGGTTACTCTGTTGCTCTTCCCCCGTTTTGGTTATTTGAAGACTCACTTCCATTATTAACAGAATTATTCTGTCCTGCCTGACCATTTTGTGTTGCGTTATTATTATTTTCTGAGCTATTATTTTCTCCAGCCTGTCCCTCAGTTTTCTTTTTTTCTTCTTCAGCTTTCTTCTTCTCTTCCTCGGCCTTTTTTTCTTCCTCACTTAGTTGAGGAGTCACCTTGCCACACGCCACAAGTTCTGCACGATCCAAAATCCCGTTCTGGTCCACATCCTCACATTGCCCCACATAAACTTCTACTGTCGGATTAATCGCATCTTGGTTAAAAGTTTCTGGATCTGGTTCAACCACTTCAGTCGAAATCGGTGAAATATTTTTGTGTTTCAACATTAGCTCGTCAGGATTTCCTAAAATTGCATTTGAAGCAAAAAAAGCTCCCACCATACCAATTGAGGCGATAATGATGATTGTAAAAATGTCTGATTGCTTCATCTTTTTTCCTATTTATTTCTTTTTAATATTTGCCGTATCATCTTTAGCTCTCACTATTTCTGTCTTTTCCTGAACTGTTGTTTCAGCACTATAAAACGCTGCACCCTGCGCCAATAATTCCAACTTCATATTGCCATTACCGAGATTACTCCCCCATTTAATTTGTGCCGAAGATAAACTAAATGCACGAATTGACTTCTCAATATTTGAAATAATCGCCATCGTCTCAGCTTCATTTCGTTTAACCGTCAAAGATACAGGAATTGTTGAAACACCAGTCACTCGACTTTGCTTATAATTCGTACCTGGCGATAGTTGTTCTGGCTCAAATCCAGACAATAAGAAGATCTGATTTAGCGAAGCAAGCAATGCCTCGTCATTCTTCTGCGCAGGCAAAGCATCCGGCACCACCCGCAGTGCTGAGCACATTTTAATCATCTTTAAATCATATGACCTTTCATCGTCACTTGTCGCCTTTGAATAAGCTGCAGTAAAGTCAATTCGCTTACCACCTTCATCAAAACAATTTTTCTGACTATCTCGTGCCACGGACTCCAAGTTTGTATTGGCAGCCATCCCCACCATTACGTTGTAACGTAAAGTACCAGGCAAACTCGATACGTCAAGCGATTCTGGATTACAATCCTTTAGTTCCTTATCGGAAAATTTACCATCCTTATTACTATCCTTACAAATTCCAACATTCTTTATAGCTAAGTCATAGTTAGCAATTGCTTCGTCACGTTTCTTAATTACCTTAGCATTAAAATTCATATATTTAATCAAGTGGATTGACACCACAATACTTACTCCAAGTAGTAATGATGCGCCAAGAACCGCCATCATCATCTGCTGTTGCAGCTTATTGATTCGAAATCGTTTTCCAAAACTTCTTTCTGCCATTTCTACCTACTCTCGCTTCCGCTTTTTTTATTATCTGTTTGTTTTGTCGACTGTGAACTACACTCCGCATCGTCAGCTCTACAATCATTCGCAGGCGCTGCAAACATTCCCTTAATTTGCTGATATGAATCAGTTACATTCTGTCCAGTTGGTCCAATCGTCATAATATGCTTATTATTATAGGCAAAAAGCACCGGATCAATTGCAAGCACTGCTGAAAACCTTAAGACTAAATTATTATTTGCATCGCGACCGTTTGAAGAATCCGTAATCTGAATCCCTTCTGGTACCATCTTACAGTTATTATCTGCACTCCACTTCGTTACATCCTTGCCCCCCTCAGACACCTGATTGCCCGTATATTTAATACATTCACTCTCAAAGTGAGGTACACCATTAATCTTACCCTTGAGATCCATTGATGGTTTATAGATTGAGTTTTTTACGTTCTTAATTGTAACAGTTTCAGTCTCTGTTCCATTTTCAGTCTGAGTACTACTATCTCTCGATGAAGCCAAATCGTCCGCAATTCCATCTTCTGATGTCTTTACCTCAGTCCCCTTACTCCAAGTTTCAAATTGTGGCGTACGCCAGATCTTCTCATCTGGAATTACAGTTTCAATTTTAGTGACCGTCTTCTTTCCGTCTTTCTTTTCCGGAGTTTCCACCTGACCAAGCGAGCCATTATTCAAATTGGTATTTTCAACAGAAGAATCTGCTTTTTTATCACCTATAGTCTTATTATTATCGCTATTTACAGCGTGGTCATTACGTCCCGGATCACAATCAACCTTTCCTCGTGTCCAAATAACATACACATTACCATTTTCAGATAACAAATTTCCCTTTTCATCAGTTTCTTTAATGCATCGAGTAGGAATCTGGTCTCCCGTTGCTGTTACAAAACGACCAAAATCATATTTCATCATATTCACTGATTTCTTAAATGACTCTAGTACACGATAGTCAATCTTTGGTTCCTCGCCCGCGTTCGCCTGTGCATCGAAGTTTAGTGTTGCCGTATCTAAATTCACATTGAGCTCAGACATTGTAATTGTGTCCGCACCCGATGGGAACAAATTTCTCAAAATTGGAAATACTCGCGACAATACTGGACGATTTTTATTAATTTCAGATAATTTCTTTAGCTGATCTTGAATTGTCAAAAAATCAGGCAACTCTTTATAGGTCGTAATTTTATCACTCAGATTTTTAATATGACTTTCTTGACCAGATATTAATAAATCTTGGGTACCCTTAATACCACCAAGAACTGCCACAGTGGAAATCGAAGCAATTGACACCACAATACAGATAAAGAACACTAGATTACGAATCTTCTGCAACCTAATCATTTGCAGTTTCACGTCAGGCACCAAGTTCACTTCATACTTGCCAGTCTGTCCAGTCATCATTGTCGACTCATTAGTCTTACCAGAAATTAAGTCCTTAAAGAACTTAGGAATATCTGAAAAAGTCATATTTTTAAATGTATACTTTTTCATTAATCATTACTCCTTTCTGCAAGACCAATCGCCACAGCGAACTCCGAAGCCACCGGCAACAGCATTTGTTGTTGCTGAGGTGTTACTTTTACGTATTGCCAAGGGTTTCCCTGAATAGTTGCCACTCCGGTCTTCATTTCAATATACTCTGCAATGAACGGAATAATTCCCGAAAAACCTGAAAGAACAATCCCGCCAACCTGCGCTCCGGTGTAACGGTTCTGAAAAAATCTCACTGATTTTGTTAACTCTAAAGCAAAGTTCTCTAGTGTCGAACTAAGTGCATTATAGACTTTCCCTTCGAGCTTGTCCTGTGCAAGACCAAACTTCAAAATAAATTGCCTGGCTTGATCCTCACGTACCTTCAACGAATCTTCCACTACCTTCACAAAGCTCGCAAGTCCCCCTGGAATTGAACGTACCAATCTTGGCGAATCTTGGTACATCACCACAAGATCCGTCGAAGTCTCGCCAAGATCAATAATCATTCTCGCATCCTGCACCCCAACTGGAGCTAACGCCCTCACCATTGAAATCGGTTCTGGCTCCTGTGCAATCACATTTAGACCCAATCCTTCAATTCTCTCGAGTAATGATTCAGCATAAGCATTATCCACAGAAGATAATAAAATCTCCGCTTTTTTAGCGTCAATTGGACTAACCCCAAGTACCGCAAAATCAATCTTTGCATCATCCACCGACATCGGTACGTATTGGTCAGCCTCATATTTTACTGTATTGACCAGCTCTTTTTCTGGCGCATTCGGCACTTCAATAATTGCGGTATAAGTTTTTCTTGCCGGCATCCCCACTGCAATATTCTTAGTCTTAATTCCCGCTTGTTGTCTAGCACCCAAAATAATCTCACCCAGCCTTCTTCTTCCTGCATCTGAATCATCCTTCGTTAATTTCGGATCAATTGGTACATAGGCAAATTTCTCAAGCACCCACCCTTTTTCGATATTACCAGAAAGCTGAATCATTCTGATTGAATTTGTCCCAATATCCAATGCGAAGAAATCGCCCACTCCATGCAATAGACTCATACTAGTGTAATTATAACACAAGCACTATAAAATCTGTAAAGCTTCTTTCGTTTTTTTAAATTCAATATTCT
>CALFGG010000078.1 GCA_937958235.1 uncultured Candidatus Saccharibacteria bacterium | reverse complement strand
TATGCTCAGTTTCAAGGTATTTTGGCAGCTCCAAAAATAAATCCTTTCTTAGGCTCAAATCCTTAATTAAAATCTTTCGTGTTTCCGAAAAAAGAGTAGTACCCTGAAAAATTGATACTAAATCCGATTTTTCCAGAATATCCGCATCAATCACCTCAAAATTCTCACCCAAAAATCTCTTCGCTGCTGTTTCGGCTTTTTTGCGGTCGTCACCATCGATCAGATAAATCATCGACCCTTCCTTTGGTATTGCACTAGATAAATCATCGGTCCTTCCTTTGGCAGTGTGGGCAAAGATGTGTTCCTCTGCCGGCCACCTTAATTTTAATAATTTCTGTACCACAACGGTTGCACGGCTCGCCTTCTCGTCGAAACACTTGCGCAAATTTTCGCAGATAATCACCCCGCGTTCCATCCGCCTTCACGTAAGTCGCCATTGTACTACCGCCCGAGTCAATCGATTCTTGCATTACCTTTTTTGCCGATTCTAAAAGTAGTGCAATTTCTTCATGTTTAAGTGAACCAGTCAGCCTTTCCGGGTGAATTTTTGCCAAAAATAAAGCTTCGTCTGCATAAATATTGCCAAGCCCAGCAATTACTGTCTGGTCGAGAATGGTTGGTTTGATTTCCGCGTTTTTATGTTTCATCAGATTCGCCTCAAACTCCATTACACTAATCTCCCAAGGCTCTTTGGCTAGTTTCTTAATAAAACTGTCTTGCATCACTTCATTCGTCTCGAGTATTTTGCAAAAACCAAATTTTCTTTGGTCATTGAAGTATAAAGTGCCATCATCAAATGTAAAAATCACTCTTGTTTGTTTGTTTGGCAATTCGGAGAAAAAACTATCTGTCGGATGTCCGCCTGCAAAGCTTTTTTTGTCATAAAGTGAGGTTTTAAAATTTCCTGCCGCAATCATTTCTAGGTAATCTCGGCCAGATTCTTCGCCTTTTGCTCTAAAAATTAGCTGTCCAGTCATTCTCAGATGTACCATCATTGAAATTCGGTTCTCGAAATCAAAAACCAGCGCCTTCCCAAAACGGCGAATTGCTGTTATTTTCTGCCCCTCAATCAGTTCTTTTGGGCCCAAAAACGATTTGTCGCAAAGTATTTGAGTTTTTTTCAGACGTTTCTGTAAAATAAATTGTCTCAGCCCCCGGCGAATAGTCTCAACTTCTGGTAATTCTGGCATACTTACATTCTATCTCAAACCCGCCAAACTCTCCAGCAAAACTCATTACTTAATCCTACCAAATCTCACCAAACCTCGCCCCTAAACCATTATCAAGTTTATGCTTGACTAATACAGCTAAACATTGTAGAATCGCGGCAACTACAGAGATGGTCTCTGAGAGTTCTTTGAAAGGAAGGTGTAACATGAAAAGAAAGAATTTGTTACTGGCAACCATTGTTGCACTGAGTATGAGTGCAACGTCTGTCGCAGCACCGCTTAGTGCTCTCAATCTGGGCACACAAACGGTCTATGCGGGTGTTGTTAAGCGTAATGTAACCAGCAAATCTTCGCAGACGACATCTGCCGCAACTACTGACGCATCTTCGGATGCAAACACGAACCAGCAGGAAACCTCGATCGGTACTGCAGCTTCCAGCGACGGCAAGACCTACACCGAAGTCGATTCGAACGGTCAGATCGTCAAGCAGCAGGATCTACAGGATGGCGCATCGAAGTATGCAATTTGTACCTTCCAGGGAAAACCTTATTCAAGCGATTTTCATCCCGTTTCTGGCGGCTACATTGAAGATGACCACCCGTTCGCTCACCCGCTTATCAATCATGATGGAAGTCCCCGTAAAATAAAGGAACCAGTAATCTATCCGGTGGAAGTATATAAGTCTAGTGATTGGCTGTTCCCGAATGGAGTCGCAAAAACACCAGGCTATCTTAGCGCAGAGCTTGAAATTGAAACTGCAAGTTTTGACGACAGAGCAACTGCAACATTTGAGCCAACTCCGGAAGGGTATCCGCATGGTGTGCCACCAATGCTTTATCGTACTAAGACTACAACCGAAGATCGTCTCTGGCCTGAGGTCAATCCAATAACTGGAAGGCCTCTTTGGGATACGCAACCGTTCTGGAGAAGTGACAACAGCTTTGATCTGTACGGTTATTTGAAGCAGTTCACCCCTGAGTATAAGAATCGAAGAATGGTTATTGGGACGGATGGATTTGCTGCACCAAAATTTGGGTTTAACAATTTAATGTATGGTAGCGCGATTAAGCTAGATCACGTTTATGATTTTACTAAAGGAGATGAGATTCCTTATAGTGGCGTTTTTGAAATAGAAGTTGAACTTGCTAATTCTGTGGTC
>CALFGG010000077.1 GCA_937958235.1 uncultured Candidatus Saccharibacteria bacterium | reverse complement strand
ATTTCATCTGCCCTCTGGGTTGATTCGCCAAGGCCGGGAAAGTCGATAACCCTAATGATTCCCTTATTTCCTTGGTGATCGAAGATTTGAAGTTGAAATACTTCAGATGACTTTGTTGTCGGCGCACTATGTCCGACCTGTGCGCCTGCGTTGAACAAACTATTGAGAGTGGTTGTCTTTCCCATGCCGGTTTCCCCAATAATGGCTATAGTGGGTGGCGGCTCATTCTGATAAGCATGCTCAAGATCGTTAACTAACTTGTCTTTATCTGCATCAGGGATATCCTTTGCTTCTTTAAAAGCACTCCTGAAGGCTTCAAACAAACGATCGGCTCTACTCATGGCAATCTCCTTCAATATTGCGTACACGACTCCGGCTAAGAATTCCAATGAATAGTACCTCAACCAAACCACACTTGTCAACCCCATGACGAGACTCATCAGAGATGCCCGCGAGAGTCGCGGGGTCGTGTGGGCATGGAAGCGGGTTGCCCGGTGCGGGCCAGGGCCGAGATCACCGGGAAGGTAGCGAAGGTGCTGAGAAAGACAAGGGGCGGATGTCGGGCGAGATCTGCTCGGTCACAGGCCGGATCCGGGACAATGCGCCTGGTGGAGGCCAAGCGTCCACCGCCGTGGAAGGCCGGAGTCCAGGGGCAGGGTCCGCGCAAAAGTACTCCTACGACTCCTTGAAGGTCCTCCAATGGGTGTGGGCCGTCAGCGGCGGGAGGAGTCCATGCTGCTGAGGGAGCCGTCGAGCTCGACGACGAACCGCGACGGCCCGGCTGAGAGGTCCTGCCCGGCGTGCCCAGCCCCGACGGCGTGCGCGAGCGGGGCGGGGGATGGTTGAATCGCCCTCATGGCACGCAAAGCAGCACCCGAGTCCCACCACCTGCGCCCGCTGAGGGCCGACGACGCCGCGGCGGTGCTGCGCGTCTTCGAGACCTCGCCGGGCATGGACCGCCAGGGCGAGGTGAGGGATCTCGAGGCGGCGAGTGCTTATGTCAATCTGCTCTCCAATGGTTCGGAGCATCGGGGCTGGGCGATCGCGGGGGACGACGACGCGCTCATCGGCCTGGTCGCCATCGACGTCGACGAGTCCAACCGCTCGGGCGCCGTGACGTACTGGATGGGCGAGCCCGACCGCGGTCGCGGGCT
>CALFGG010000076.1 GCA_937958235.1 uncultured Candidatus Saccharibacteria bacterium | reverse complement strand
GAGGTCGCGAACTCGCGAGTTTTGTCTGGTTTATCCCGGGCCGTCATCCTCGGTAGTTGGCGATGTGGGAGCCAGGATTTCTTCCTGGTTCCCAACAGGAACGGTTTTGTTGGACATCGAACCGCTGCTTATGCCGTGGGGCGCTACTGGAGGATTCATGGAACTATCCAGGGCGCTGACTCCCGTACCTCTGAGCGTGCGTAATCGAATTGTATTAGTTAGCAACTCTGGGAAATACTCAGGTTCTCATAATTTACGAGTGGTAAGTTGTGCATTGAAGCCGTTCACTTCGGCTCTCATTCTACGACGGTTCTATGATCCGGTAGCCGTAGTGGGCGATACGTACGTCACGGATGGACTGCTTGCGGAGCGGCTCGGCATACCTTTTGTAGAAATTGTCTTTCGAGGTTTGGACCCACCTTTAATGGGCCGTATTGAAAGATTGTGCGGAACTTCAATCAAGGCATTCTTGAAGAGATGAGCATACAATGAACATTAATCCAATACCTGAGGGTGAATACATGAGATCGTCTTCAGAAGTATATTTAAATATACTATTAAATGATTACGCCGAAGCTCGGGATGATGAACGGAACTTCTTATCAGTGCAGGCGACATCGCTGACGCTCGGTGTTACTGCTGCTGCCGGATTGCTTGTATTTTTTGAGCAGGTTATCGATCGCAGCAAAGACCGTACTGAGCAATTCCCAGATTTGGTTATTGCGGGAGCACTAATGGCCGGGTTTGTCACCATCGCATTTGCGCTATGGGTCGGATCTGTAGCAACTGTGCGAGCTTTCTATCTCCGATCTTTAGAGCGAGAGATACGTAGAGTCGCAAAACTTGAAAATGTTTCGTTCGGAGATCTTGGTCTGAGGCCAATTAGTTTCCATGAACTTGTTGTCGAACATGGCTCTTTATCAAAACCAGTATCGACGACCACATCGATACTGGTTAATATTGTAGTTATCGGCTTAATAACTGTGTTCGGAGTGATTGGGTCTTTTCTCGCTTTTCAAATTAATGGAAGATGGATGATTCCTATTGTGTTCTTCGTGAACGGTGTTTTTGTCCTGTATGCTTTATGGGAATTATGGCAAATTAGTGTAGGCGGCCGAAAGTATGTACGAGAGTTGACGCAGAGATACAAGGAACGGCTGGGTAGAGACTTGGTAAAACGGTATTCGCGATCTTCGCCCTGGCCAGTGATAAGCTACGCGTTGCTCCCCAGGCCAGACGATCTTGTGAAGTCTTTATTCACGATAGGCGGCTTAATAATTTCGGGGCTTACGATTGAAGGAACCTCGAGTGTAAATTTGCGTTGCAAAATTGTAATTTTCGTTGCGATTGAGTTGCTTGCATACCAGGCAAGATATCAGATCAATGATCTACTCGGACGATCGGAGGATAAGAAGTCGCCGACTGCTGGTTACCGCGGGAGGCTTCCAGAGGGCGCCGAGAAGCACAGTGTGTTCTCAATACTAGTCCGTATTGTACTGATCATTAGCGCTGTGGTTTATCTCTTCGATATGGACAATCAGGGTGCGGTGCACGGAACCTGGTTCAGATTGCTGCTCACTACATTGTTTGTATTCGTACTGATGGTTCCTTATGAAATAGTTCGCAATTGGGTCAGGGTGGATCCTGACGCCAGTTCAAAAAAACGTAGAAGCGTTACTTGGGTCCTATTATTTCTTGTTGCTTTAGGCTATCCTTTGCGGTTTGCTGGATCGGCTTTCTGTCTAACCGATACTTTTTCATTAGGCTTGTGGGCTCCCTTAGTTATAATGGGATTTGGGCTCGGTTGGGTATTTGTTGCGCCAACTTGGGTGCTTGAGTCTTTCAATTACGTGTCCGGTAGATCTAAAGATGGTCGCAGTTATCGTGTGATAGATGAATGCAAGAGTAAATATCATTTGAAAGAACTTGCAGCTATAAATGGGTGGT
>CALFGG010000075.1 GCA_937958235.1 uncultured Candidatus Saccharibacteria bacterium | reverse complement strand
AAAAGACAATACCTTAGCAAAAAGATCACGTTTCATATCTCGACTTATCCCAGCGCTCACTTTAGTCGAAAAATAGGACGACACCAAAGTGCCAAGCGCCGACACTACAGTGACCAAAAACATAAAGATACCAGTTCTAAAAATATAGTCCGTATCATTATTATTAATCCCATTATTTACAATATCCGCCATCATCGTCGGAAGCATCAATGTACCAAAAACCTGTAGTCCAACAGCCAGCACCAAAACCAAACACTGCCAGAAATATGGCTTCATATACTTAAATAATTTCAGCATCCATCACCTCCCGTGATCTATTTAGAATTCTTGTTTAAAGAAAGAATACTCTTTTATCGAATAATTTTATTATAATTTATTTATTTTTTCAAATCTTATTTCTGTACCCAGCGAACTAGTCGTACCAAAATAAATACAGCTAGGTTAACTAATACGATGGTCGAACCAGTCGGCGTGGATAAACTATAAGACGCCCACATTCCTATCATAAAACAAACCACGGACACCAGAACTGATATGAATATTACCTTCTTAAATGTTTTCACTAGCTGCATTGCCGACATCGTTGGAAAAATAATCAAACTCGAAATCAATAATGACCCCATCAATCTCATCCCCAAAACCACTACAACTGAACAAAGTACTGCAAATATTGCATTATATAAGTTTGTTTTAATTCCAATCGATTTTGCAAAATCCTCATCAAAAGTTAACGCAAAAATCTTGTTATAACAACCGATAAAGATCCCAATCACCAGTACTGAGAAGAACAGACTGATCATCATATCTCCTTCCGAAATCGACAGAATACTCCCAAATAGATAATTATTTATATCTGTATTTACGCCACGCGTTATCGAAATCACAAAAGTACCAAGCGCCAATGCACCTGCTGAAACCATCGCTATTGCTGCATCTGGCTGAATTTTATTTTTACTATTTAATCTCAAAATTAAAAACGACATTATTATTACGATTGGCATCGCAAATTCAAGAGGTGCAAAATTCAATACCGTAGCAACGGCAAAAGCCCCAAACCCCACATGCGACAACCCATCCCCAATCATCGCATTCCTTCTAAGTACTAAGGCCGTCCCAATAAGTGCTGCAGAGATTGATATCACCAACCCAGCAATAAACCCCCTCATTAAAAATCCTTGCCCAAATATCTCAAACATTATGAATTCTCTCCACGTATTCACAAGTTTCACCAAAGAAATATTCTTTTCCAGATAGTGCCAATATTTTATTTCCTATCAAATTTTTATGATCAAGATCATGTGTCACCATCAAAATCGTAATGCCTTTTTTATTTAACTTCAACAAATTATCATATAATTCCATTTTTGACTTAAAATCCAAATTATTCGATGGTTCGTCCAAGATTAACAATTTTGACGTTGCTGCCAAAGCTCTAGCGAGTAAGACTTTCTGTCTCTGCCCACCCGAAAGATCTGCAAAGTGACGTTTTGTAAGGTCTGAGATCTTCAACTCCTTCAAGCATTCAGATACCACCTTTTCCTCTTCCCTCCCATAAAACGGTCGTACCCCTATCCGATTTAACGTCCCTGAATAAACGATCTCAGATACTGAAGCTGGAAAATTTTTATCCACCTTACTTTCCTGCGGCATATAGCCGATAAATTTACGTTTCAGGTTATGAAAAATAATTTCACCCTTACTCTGCTTAATCGACCCCAGTAAAGTCTTAATCAGTGTTGATTTTCCAGCTCCATTTTGTCCAACGATACAGATGAAATCCCCCTCACGAACTTCAAAGCTTAAATTCGAAAAAACATTTACTTTATCATAACTTACCTGTAACTTCTTTACGGTTAGTATTGGCTCGCCGCCGTCTTTCATAAACCCTTCATTCCTTTTAGCCACTCTTTCATATCGCGTCTATATCATCTGTTTTGAATACTAACTATTCAAAGCTTCTTTTAACACTTCAAAATTACGCTCCATTAAATCTACATATGTCACACCGCTCTCAAAATCTTTTTCCGAAATATTATGTGCAGATTGAATTTCCAAAATCTTTGCACCCGTCTCCTTTGCTAAAGTTTCCGCAATTAACCCATTTGAAAGCTCAATCTTAAAGACAGCAGGAATTTTATCTTCTTTGATCTTCTTTACTAAGAAGCTTACAGTTTTTACGTTAGCTTCTGTCTGTTCCGAGCATCCTGGAAAGGCAGCATAATATTTAATTCCATAATCATCTACAAAATACCTTAACGGAAAACGATCGCCAACAATAATTTCTTTACGCTTCGCTGTCTTAACCATTTCCCCAATTTTCTGGTCGACTGCAGCAATTTTATCCGTATAATTCTTAGTATTTTCAGATAACTTCTTTTCTTCTGCCTTATCAAATTCTAAAGCAGCCTTGAGAATCTTTTCTGTAATCTCTTTAGCATTCTTTAAACTAGTCCATACATGCTCATCGACCTCTGGTTCCTCTTCTTTATGATCATGGTCATGCTTGTGATCATGATCGTGGTCGTGGTCGTGGTCGTGATCATGCTTATGATCATGGTCGTGATCATCCTTATGATCATCCTCATCTTCCTGCATCCCCTCGACCACTTCCTCATTTTTGGTTTTTACTAAATCGACTAGCTTCATCACCTTAGTTTTCTTCGGATCAATTTCACTGATCACCTTTTTTACCCATTCATCCGAGTCTCCCCCAACATAAAGAAACAAATTACTGTTCTTAATTGTTAAAATATCTTGCGGAGTAGGCTCAAAGGTATGTGATTCAGCCCCCGGCTTCAATAACATTTTTACAGAGACTTCTGTATTATTTCCTGCTACCGCACGCGCAAAATCATAACCAGGAAAACTCGTACTCACAATTGAGTATTTTTTTCCCGTTTCATGCTTACCCAGCATGCCAGCAAACTTTACTCCAGCAAAAGCCACGCCCGCCACAACCAAAGCCGCCACCGCTACTTTATAAATTTTCTTCATTATTTCTCCTTGAATAATTAATTTATACAAAATTATAATCTTCTAAATATGTATAAATTATTTACTCAATCGTCCATTTGATCTCTTAATGCAATCTGAGTTAGCTCCCCCTTTAGAATCAAACTTCTCCCCGTGTTTAGCTTTCTACATTGACAATTAGCACATACCCCGGGTACTATTCTAGCCCCTCTCTTTTCTAGACAGAGCTCCATGTCCCCACAAAAACCACCCCCGCCTGAAACGGTCGCTTCAATCCCCCCACAGTGTAGACATTTTATATAAACTTTTGGCATTTTAGCCTCTTGGTGGTTCGCCCTCCGGCTCATTTAGTAGCTTCTTAGACTTAATCTCATAACGCTTACCATTTACCGGTGAAACATAATAATCTTCATTTAATAAATTCACAAACATCGTCAAATCCTTATCATCCATGATAATGATTTTACCGTCATCATCTGTCATTAATTCCAGCTTCATCTCGTCAGAATAATCCACTAGCTGTTCTTGCGACATCTGTTCTTTAATATCCATATCTTGCAACTTCTTTACGAGAGGCTTTTTATCCTGCAGTAAAGCATTCAAGGTTAATCCCTCAGCAAAAGATAACTGATACTTCTCCTCGATTTCCCTTGCTTTCGCCTCAGCTAGCATCTGTGCTTTAAAATCATATTGAAAAAGGTTCTCAAACTTACTCTGATTGAAAATTACTACATTCTCATCAATAATTGCGACTTGATTATCGTCCGGCATCTTCAGTGCCACCTCGGCGCTAAACGGTTCAAAACTCTCACCATTCAATTCCCAAGAAGACTTAGCATTAAGTGCTGAAGCGGCTGAAATTGCCTTTGCAATATAGAACGTTTTCATCCCATCCCCACCAGGATAAGTAAATCTCGCCAAAATACCCTTCACCTTCTTAAATTGGTGCTCATTATCCGTAAAATAATCAATATCCTTATATTCTTTTTCCACTAAACGAATCAGACTCTCAGCTCTCACCACCTTGTTGAGATCTGTGCGATAAATTACCTTATTTTCACCATCTGATTTTTCGTATTCACGGCATTCCAGACCTTTGTCTGCCTCTTTAATCACAAAAGCTACTGCCTCACCCATAAACATTTGCTTTACAGAATTAGTTAGTTTTTCTGAATAACGAATTTTAAACGGTGTGTAATTTTTATTAAATAGAAAAAGCTCGCAAGAGACATTATTCTTTACTTCATCAATTTCATTTGCCCACAAGAATACATCAAAATCACTAATTTTCTTAATCTCAGAATTTGTAAATGCTGGTCTATCTTCTGACTCCATACTTCCTCTCTTTTTCTAACTAGTTTAACACAAAAAAGTTTGACTATGCTAGATCAGCGTAGGTTTCTTTCAGTCTCTCATTCTCAGACAGACCAAATTCAGCCAAAAGCCCCTCCAATTTTCGCTGTCCTTCCCCCACTTTTTCATTATCATCCAGTGTGATTTCAATTTTTACAAAATCCTCTTTCTGGTTGTCAATTTGATCGATATAAACCTTTGTGTTTTTATTAATCTCAAGAGATTGCCTTCGACGTGGAATTTCTGCCTGCATCACAAAACCTAATTGCAGCAAAATATTTGCCGCTTCCGCATAGTCTCTCACTTGCGTCACATGCGAAATAGTCACTCCAGAATCCTCAATATGCCTCTTACAAATTAAATCATATTTCGCTGGACGATCCACCGCCTTCATTTCAATCCTCAAAATCATTCTTGGATAATTATTATGATTTTGATAATTTTTTGGCACAAAAACTCTGTTATGTTGCCAATAAACCGGCCCAAAATCATAATCTAAATGCGATAGCTTCGCTTCAAACGCATCACGATCTGTCAGTTTACTCTTATAAATAATCGTTCGCATTTTCTCTACTCCGTTGATACCAATTCTACTTCAACATTTTCCGCCCCCTCATTTTCTCGAGCCTTATTCGCCCACAGATCAGTTAGTTCGTTCATTTCAATTCCATCATGCCCCTTCACCCAAATTAGTTTCACCTTAGAGTCTCGATAAAGCTCATACAATTCTTTTACTAAATTTAGATTTTTAATAGGTCCAGTCTTCTTTTTCCAACCATTTTTTTCCCAACCAGGCGCCCATTTTGTTAAAACATTGATCCAAAATTCTGAGTCTGAATGAATTTCCCCCTCTTCTCCAGCCAAAAACTGCATTGCCGCACGCATTGCCGCGCCTTCCATTCGAATATTCGTTGAAGCTTCTTCTCTCCCCAATCTTACCGGTTGGCCATCACAAATCACAGCATAGCCACCTGGCCCAGGATTAGGTGAAGCACTTCCGTCTGTCCATAAAATCTTCACTACATATTTCCCTGTACATCATTTACAATTGCATATATTGGGAATAGCACCGCCACAATAATAAAACCAACCATTACCGCCATGATTACCATCAATACTGGTTCAATCAAGGTTGAAATTGTTCGAATTTGTTCTTCTAATTCATCCTCATACACTTGTGCAGCCTTCGCCAACATCTCATCTATTTTACCAGATTCCTCACCAATCGAAGCCATTTGAGGCACCAATGGCAAAATGTAAGAAAGGTTTTTCAAAGATGACGACAAAGTTTTACCTTGTTTAACTTTTTCCGAGACTTCCTTAATTTCTTTTTCCAGCACCACGTTATTCATCGCTTCCGCTGAAATCTGCAGAGTATCCTGAATTGATACCCCTGCCGACATTAAGTTCGAGGCTGTTCTAGCGAAACGTGAATTATATAAACGCCAAAACATTGTCTTAAATATTGGAACATTCAGCTTCGCTAGTGCCGCCCATTCAATGCCAGTTGTAGTTTTTCTAAACTGAAATAGAAAATAGATCGCCACCCCCAATAAAATCGTCACCAACCACCAAGATGCTACTAAAAAGTTCGCAAGTGATACTAATACGCCTGTCGCCCATGGTAATGCCCTCCCTATATCCTTATATAATGACTGAACTTGTGGCACAATCATAAGCACCATAAAGATCAGTACCGCGATAATCACCATTAAAATAATGGCTGGATAAACCAAAGCACCGCGAATTTTTGAAATCATCGCGTTATCTTTTTCCTGCTGCTCCGCCAAACGTTTCAGCGACAAATCCAAGCTACCCGAAGCCTCACCCGCTCGAAGTAATGCAATATATACTTTATTAAACACATCCGGATACTTTTCACAGGCCTGAGTTAAAGTTCTACCAGCCTCCACATCCACCAAAATTGATTCTACCACCTTCTGCATTGGCTTACTTTCGGTCTGTTCGATTACGGTACGTAATGAATTAGACAAAGGCAAACCAGCCCCGATTAAAGTCGCAAACTGCCTCGTAAAGACAATTCTGTCTTTCATCGTAATCTTGTTTTTAAAACGCTCAAATAGCCCAACCCCTGACATATCTTCATCAATTCGGTCTGGCGTCATTCCCTGTTCGATCAAAAGCTTCCCAGCAGTACGCTCATTTTCTGCCTGGATCACCCCCTTAGTCATTTCTCCGGTTTTACTGTCTCTGGCTTTATATATAAATCGTTTCATTAAATCCCCTTCACTAGCCTATCAAACTCACGCATATCCACCGCATAATCTCTTGCGCTATCATAGGTCACCGTACCCTGTTGTACTAGCTTCGCTAAAGTACGGTCCATTGTCTGCATTCCTTCATTTGCACCAGTCTGTATCGTGTTATCAAGCTGATGTGTCTTACCCTCACGAATTATTGCACGTACAGCCGAGTTTGCAATCATGATCTCTGCTGCTACCACTCGACCCCCGCCAATCGCTGGCACTAGTCGCTGCGAACAAACTGCCATCAAAATTCCCGCTAACTGCGAACGGATCTGCGGCTGCTGTTCAGCCGGAAAAACATCAATCATACGATCAATTGATTGAGCTGCCGAATTTGTATGAAGCGTTGCAAACACCAAGTGTCCAGTCTCCGCGATCGTAATCGCAGAAGAAATTGTCTCAAGATCACGCATCTCACCAAGTAACACTACATCCGGATCTTCACGTAGTGCCGACTTTAAAGCCCTTGAGAAAGAGTAAGTATCATAATGCACTTCCCTCTGTGCGACCACAGATCGAATTGACTTATGCGTAAACTCAATTGGATCCTCAATCGTCAAAATATGCATCGCCTTTTCTGAGTTAATCTTATTAATAATTGCTGCCAAAGTTGTAGACTTACCAGAACCAGTCGGCCCCGTCACGAGCACCAATCCACGTGGATAATCAGCAAACGAAGAAATAACTTGTGGCATACCCAATTCTTCGATCGTAGGCATCTTTGTTGGGATTAAACGAAACGCTGCTGCTAAATTCCCTTTTTCATTAAAAGCATTCACACGAAAACGTGCAATTTCTCCGAAAGAAAACGAGTAATCAAATTCTTTATCCTTTGATAAAACTTCACGCTGCATTGAGTCCAAGGTTGAGAAAACCAATTTTTCCACCATCTCACTTGTTAGAGCTGGTGTATTTGGAATCGGTGTCAGTGAACCATCTATCCTTAAGATTGGAGGCAAGCCAACCTGAATATGTAAATCTGATGCTCCACGCCTAATACACTCTTCAAGTAATGTCTCAATCTTAATCGAAGTTGGTAAACTAGTTGGCGTGGAAGCAGCTGCCGCCTGATTAGCCGCCGTCGTTTTTACCGCCGTTCCCGTTATTACCGTCGGCTGCGCCTGTGCTTGTTGTACTGGAGCCTGCATAGGATTCGTCTGCGACACCCCAGCCACACCCATCGCTGGAACTGGGCCCGTCATGTTTGCTTGTGGCTGTGTATTTTGCTGCATTTTTCTCCTCTTTTCTCTTATTTTAGCATAAGCTTCATTGTTTATGATAATTCACTAATTGCAATTTAGAAGTTTAGTCTAAGCAAGGTCTGACGCCACCCTATTCACCTCACTCACCGTCGTTACTCCCGTCAAAGCTTTCATCATACCATCTTGGCGCATCGTCAAAGTTCCTTTCGACCTCGCCAACTTCATAATTTCACTCGAAGTTGCATGTGAAATAATCATTTTCTGAATGTCATCATCCACTTCAATCGTCTCATAAAGACCCGCCCTCCCCTTATATCCACCAGGCGTCTCTCGATCATCAATTCCACGAACCAAGGTATATCCATTAGGATTAACCACCGGCAGACCTGTATACCCTAAGTCGTCCGACACAATCGCCACCTGTTGCTGATTTTGGGGCAAAATACTCCCCACCAGATCATTTATCTGCTTTGTCTCCATTTCATTTGAATGCACAGCCTCTCTTTTAGGAGCCACCCTTCTCACCAACCTCTGACCAATCACAGTATTTAATGTCGAAGCAAGTAGGAACGGCTCAATTCCCATATCAAGTAATCTTGGCAAAATACCTGCAGCCGAATTAGTGTGCAGTGTTGAAAACA
>CALFGG010000074.1 GCA_937958235.1 uncultured Candidatus Saccharibacteria bacterium | reverse complement strand
GTCAAAAGACCCAGCATATCACTTCTGGGTCTAAAATTAGATTTAGTAAAAACCTTAAGCTCTTAGAATATTGCATATTCGATAAATAAATCCTCGCAAAGTTCGGATACCAGAGAATGGGTATTCTCCTCGAAAATCAATTTCTTCGCCACTTCGACTTTCATCACTACCAAGATATCTCTTGGACGAAGATGAATTTCCGTCACTTTGTTCGTTATTTTTATCGGCATTCTCAGCTTTTTCCCAATCGACATGACTAGTTCGTCGTAAGTATCATCGAAGCACATTACCACTTCACCACAAACTAATCTATCCCAAACTTCATCAACATTCAGCTTCCTCCGTCTAATTAACAGCCTCTCACTGAACATCACATCCATAATATCAGTTCCAAAATAATATTTTGACATATAGCCCCCCTTCCATTTTCATGGATTCAAATTAGAGTATCTAAACTAAATCTAGTTATTAATGTGCGCCTCACGGTTATCCATACCATCTCAACATATTCTTCATACTTTGTCAATAAAAATACCCCCAGATTACTCCAGGGGCTTAAAAAATTTACCAACCAAAATTATTTACCGATAAGAAAATTCGCCAGTCTGCGACAATTAGCGACCCCCTCAAGTTTCAGCTGAAGCTTACCACCTGCACACGCAATTAAACGCTTACTTGCCTCAACCTTACTTTTAAAGCTACAGTTCATCAGCTCATGAAAATCTTTTTCATTTTTTGGGTCATAAGATGCCTTTAAAATAGCCTGCACCTCCTCAAGAATTTCTGAATCGAGAGCCTCCGTCCCTTCAAATAAGAACCAAAGTTTCTCCGGCAGTTCCGTACCAGACAAAAGTCTCTTAATGCGTTTGCTATTTACTTCTCTGGTTTTTTCCGCGGCCTGTCTATCCTCTTCGACGACCATATCGTGGCGTAAAGCCTTCAATCCCTTACTTGAGTACTCGTATGACAAAACCTCACTTTCATAACCAAGATATCCATCCACTTCCTTATTTGGATTCGTTACATAAACTTTGTCGTCGCATAAAACAGTCCAGCCTATCTCTTCAAGATCACTAGACAATTCTTCAAACTTAGGTTTGAACTTCATCTTAGCGTCATAGGCAACCTGTTTCTCTTTCTCGGCACTTCTGACATAGACCTGCTTCTTATCCAAATAATCTTTTACAAAAGAGATATTTGCGCTGTTATATAAATACTGCGTATACCCCAAAGTAAAGAACATTTCTCCAAGCTCCAACTGATCTACAGAATATGTCCCCCACTTACGTGGCTTAGAAAGCTTCTTCAGCTCCCTCTGGATCTCCATTAGTTCCTCCTCATAGAGAAATTTATCCTGCTTTGATTTCTCAACAGCCTTTTTTCTTTCTTCTATGATTCTAGTAGCACGATCTAATTCTTCCTGCTTTCTATGAGAAATTTTCTCACAATATTCCGGTGTTTTTACACTTTGAGCTTCGGGTTCATTAGTCTTGCAAGCCTGACCATCAAACTCATCGTCATGAATTACATAGCGAAAACCAACTGGTACCACCCAGAAGTCAAACCCTTCGCCACCGCCGTTAGATGTAGCGTGTCTAAAATATAACACATCCTTGATCTGATCAACTTCCGATGGCTCTCTGCCTCTAGTGTGGTTATAACTACCACCCCAGCTAACCTTGACGAGTATATGCTTTGCCAAAATAGCATCCATTGGCCTAAAACAAGCATCGCCTTTTTTGGAAATCCAAAAATCCCCGAACATAAAACTTGTCCAGCCATTGAAATCTATATTCATATTGGCAGTAACTTCATAATCCTCGAAAAATTCTAGCGGATTCATCGGCCCATTATATTCGTTTAAGTTAAATTCCTTATCGATCACAAAACAAATATTCGGGTGATATTTTCCAAATTCATTAATTAGAAAAGTCGTTTCGGTTTCAAAACATTTTTCATTCTCGAAAAATTCTTTCACCTCTGCCAAACTCATCAACTTCTTCATGTTTCTTCCTTTCTCCTTTCGGACCCAATACCATATAAGATTAAGAGGTTTTCCTCACATTGGTAGTACCGCTTCTTTTAAGCAGCGCCAAACCGATAATTATCCAAAAATCACCAGCTAGGCACTGCCTAAAAGATAAGAAAAAAAGAATTCGTTGGTAAATTCTTAAAATGCTCCTCCCACTCTCGTGTTCGGCCATAGAACTATATAATATATATTACGCACTGTCAAGGCTAAGCGTTTTCTATTTAGAACCTTTTTATGCTATATTTAAACCATCAGAACTATTCAAGGATAACTATGAAACAACTTTTTACCATAGATGCAAAAGACTATGATCCCAGCTGGCCAAAGTCTTACCGCCCCTCCGTTCGAGGAATTATCATCAATAAAGATGGCCTTATTTCTCTTATTTATAGCCAAAAATATCATTTCTATAAGCTTCCTGGTGGCGGCATCGAAGAGGGTGAAAGCCACCTTGAAACACTCATTCGTGAAGTTGATGAAGAAACTGGCCTCACCGTCATCCCAGATAGTATTCAAGAATTTGGCGAAGCCTTGAGGATTCAAAAATCAAGTGCATTAAAAGACACAATTTTTGTTCAACAAAATTATTATTATATTTGTCAAACTACTGATCAGATTCATTCTCAGCATCTTGATCAGGATGAGCAGGAAGCCGACTTTATCCTAAAAACAGTCAGCCTCGATGAAGCCATTGCCACCAATCAAGCCTTTATCGCCAACTGCCAGGGAACACCTACTAAATGTAAAGAAGAAATGGTGATTCGTGAATGCCGCATCCTAGAGTTGCTGAGGAATAATCAATCAGCTCAGAAAAACAACCTCCACATCAAATAAGTAGATTTTATTCTCCATTAAAAAAGGCTGGATAACTCCAGCCAAATTTTTAAGAAGAAATTGCAATCTTTACCAGCGCCAATGCCCCCGCTAAAGTTTTTGCTTGCGCTAAAGCACCGTCAGCTTCACAATTAATTGCCTCGGTCACCCCAGTCGCCTTTACCAACTGTGTCTCCTTTAATCCGCACCAAGCTGTAGGTAACTTTTTTCTCTTGCATCCCAGATTATCTCTTGAAACCGAGACGGCTTGCACACTCCATTCGCCATCAAGATTGGGAAAAACACAGTACAATAGCTTTTTCGCCTTCGGATTAAAAGATCTCAGTATATACTCCTCCCAGCCGCCAATATACATTGGCAAATACAGAAAATCACCTTCATTATGTGCGATCATATCCTCAATCTTGCTTTTTGCCTTTACCACAGAAATCACGCGTCTAATCTCTTTTTCAAGAATTTTTTGCGCAAAACCAACGGCTTGCAAGAAAGCTTCGTCAGGATCCTGGTCCTGGTCATCCCAGTTTGGATTAAATAAATTGATTGCTTCTGATACCGACATTTCAATCCCACTAGCTGGATAGCCTTGGTCTCTCGCATCGATACCATGAACCAAATCATGACTCACATCCATTGTAGCTTCCACAATCAACTGCAGAGGGCAGTCAAACTTGGATAAGATTTCCATACTATAGTGGCGCCAGACTAGCCCTGCAGTTGAGAACTTTGTAAAATCACTGTAGTGCTCCTCGAACCCCTCCTGATGATAGTCAAAGCGTCTTTTGTCCGCTCTAAATTCTCCCCCAATTCCAAACATCACTAGCCCTTTTGGGCCATTCTTTTTGGCATATTGAACTAGGCCTTGGTCCTTAGTACGCAACACCCGTACTTTCTTCAACATCGACAACATCGCCGTCGCAAAAACGTCTCCAGCATGATGTCTACCTGAATTGGTGATCACATTTGCATTCTCAAGGTCCGTCACAGTCGTGACACGATTGTGCATTTTTCTCATCTTCTTCTCCTTTTCAAAGAACAATTTTTGAAGCTATAGCTTCTAGATACTGATATATTATAATATAAATTCACAGATTGTCAAAATAGCCATCCTATACCATATCCAAACATTTTATGTTTAAATATCCACAGGGAATTACTCAATGCTTGATCAAACTCTACCAAAACAAAGTTCAGCTGATGCTCGCACTTACATTGCGATTGATCTTAAATCTTTTTATGCCTCAGTCGAATGCGTAGATCGCGGTCTCGATCCTTTAACCACCAAATTAGTAGTTGCCGATATTACTCGCACCGACAAAACAGTCTGCCTTGCCGTTTCTCCCGCCCTTAAAGCTCTTGGTGTTGGCGGCCGTGATCGTCTTTTTCAAGTCTATAAAAAAGTACCTAGAGACTCTTTTATTATCGCCCCACCCAGAATGCAAAAATATATTGACGTCAGCACCTCTATTTTTGGTATCTATGCGGAGTATCTTGCTCCCACTGATATTCATATTTATTCTATCGATGAGGCCTTCCTTGATGTTACCAGTTACCTTCAGACCTATCAGATGACCGCCCATCAACTCGCTCGCACCATCGTTAAGGATGTGCTGGGACACACTGGCATCACCGCCACTGTTGGTATTGGCGAGAATCTCTATCTCGCAAAAGTCGCCATGGATATCGTCGCCAAACATTTACCGCCTGATTCAGACGGCGTACGTATTGCCGAACTTACGGAATATTCTTATCGCAAGAAACTTTGGACCCACACTCCACTCACCGACTTCTGGCGGATTGGCCCCGGTTATTCTAGACGACTCCAAAATCTTGGCATCTATACCATGGGTGATCTCGCCAGATATTCTCTTACTGCCTCCTCTAAACTCTTTAAAGTCTTTGGCGTGAACGCCGAATTACTCATTGACCACGCTTGGGGTTATGAACCAACCACTATCTCCGATATTAAAAATTACCAAGCCGCCAACCATTGTCTCTGCTCTGGACAAGTTTTACACCGCCCCTATAACCGTGCTGAAGCCATCACCATCATTAAAGAGATGACCTACAGCCTCGCTCTCGATTTAACCCAAAAAAATCTTTTAACAGATCAAATTATCCTCGATCTAGGCTTCTCTGAGCCTAGTCGCTCTCCATTCGCTCACGCTTCCAAAAATCTTCCTCATAACACCAGTAGTGCAAAAATAATTTCACAGGCCGCATTAGAAATCTATCAAAGAATCATGCCAAATCACGTCACGGTTCGTCGTGTCGGCATTACTGCCAATCATATTTTATCTAATCAAAACAATACTACTGAAGCCACGCAGCTCAACCTTTTTGACTCTCCAGTAAAAACCGAACAAGAAACCGAACAAACTCTTCGTCTTCAGAAAGCAACCTTAGACATTCAAACGCGTTTCGGTAAAAATGCCCTTATGCTGGGTACGAATTTTCGACCTGAAGCAACCATGCGTGAACGTAACCAACAAATAGGAGGTCACCGTGCCGGCTAATCAACAAAACCCCTTCTCAAGCACAGGGCTTTTTAATAATCCTTATCAAGATATTCTTTACCTTCCTCATTTCAAAGATCCCACGCATCCCCCACTTAGCCACTCCAAACGTGCCGCCCAATTTATGCCTTTTAAATCGCTCAATGCTTATGAGACCCAAATTGAACAAAAGTTTGATGATTTAAATAATCAACAATTAGAACCATTCATTGATTATTCAGACAGTCAAACCGAAGATTTCGATCCAACCGATTAGTGACCAACCTCTCTCCATTATTTCTCTAGAGTTCTTTTCTTCACTTAGTTTACAAAACCTAATTTCCATGATAAAATAGCCTTAATTATGTCAAAGAAGAGTAATACAAAACGCAAACTCGTTGGTCTCGTATCTGAAGAGTCTGGTATCCGTGCCTATTACACTAAGAAGAATACCATGAATACCCCTGACAAGCTCAGCTTGAGAAAATATGACCCAATTCTAAGGAAGCACGTTGTTTTCGTAGAAACCAAGAAAAACCTCGGTCGCAACGAAGTTAAAGAAAAGAAGCGTTAGAATAATTTCAGAAAGTCCTCTCATCTAGAGAGGATTTTTCTATGGTATAATAGAGGGGATGAAAAAGGGAACCGACCCAACCCTGGAGGTTATCGTTGCAACTCATAAACTCTACACGATGCCCGACGACCCGTTATATCGGCCGTTATTAGTTGGCTCGCACTTTTTTCAAGCCGAACATTCAGATACAAAATTGCCCGATAGCTTCTCTCTCGATAATACTGGCAAGAATATTTCCAAGAAGAATCATAACTACTCCGAACTTACCGGCCTCTATTGGCTTTGGCAAAATCAAGCACTAAAAGACCAAGACCCAAATTCATTCTATGGTCTTGTCCACTACCGCCGTTTTCTGTCAAAAATAAACCACAAAGAAATACTCACCAAAGACTATCTAAAGTCTCTTCTCTATGACACAGGCAAAAATATCAAATATGATATAATTCTCCCGAAAAAACGTAAGTACTACATTGAGAGTTTATATAATCACTACGCTCACACCTTACATATTGGGCCGCTTGATAGAACTCGTCAAATTATCCAAGATCGCCATCCAGAATATCTTCCCGAGTTTGATCGACTCAAAATCCGTCGTTCCGCACATATGTTTAATATTTTCATTATGCGAGAAGGAATTTTTAATGAATACTGTAATTTTCTTTTCGATATCCTTATGAATCTTGAAAAAACCCTTACCAAAGCTGAGATCAATCAATACGATGAGTTTCACGCTAGATTCTTTGGCCGCATCTCAGAGCTTCTTCTTGACGTTTTTCTCTACACTAAATATCCCGACCTCGACAAAAAAACGAATGTCTTAGAACTCAAGATTATTGAAACTGAACCCGTTAACTGGTGTAACAAAATTACTAGCTTCTTGCTTGCTAAATTTTTTGGCAGAAAATACCATAAAAGCTGTTAAATATCATGCAAAAAAAGCAAGCAATCTCGCATCCACTCATCTCTGTCATTATTCCCATCTATAATGCAGCCTCTTTTCTCCCGCAAACCATCGAATCTGTCCTGAATCAAGACTATCCTAATCTTGAAATCCTTCTTCTAAACGACGGCTCGACCGATCAATCAAAGCAAATTTGCGAATCACATGCTGCAAAATATCGAAATACTAAAAATAAAAATCACACAAAAGGCAATCGTCACATTCGTTTCTTTAATCTCCCCCATCAGGGAGTCAGTCGCACCCGTAATCACGGACTCAGTGAGTTTTCTGGTAAATATTTTTGTTTTCTTGATGCCGACGACCTGTTCGCCCCCACTTTCATTTCCGATCTTTATTATTTTGCAACCGAGCATCAACTAAAGTATGTCAGCTCCACTTATCAACGCCACATCTATTCCTCAGACCAAAAAACACCTCTCACAGAGAAAGCGACCATTCCTCCATCGTCAAGTTTCCCCTATAAAATCATTCCCACCTCCGACTTTCTCAAAAAACTACTTGATCTCGAAACTGGATATAATTTTTGCCACATGAAGCTTCTTCATCATAGCCTAAAAACTACTCTTTTTGACCCCGACCTTAAAGTGGCCGAAGATGCTCTGTATAATTTTACAATTCTAAAAAACTTCGACCAAGTGGGAATTTTAGAAAAGCCTCTTTATATTTATCAAGTTCACCAACATTCTACCGTCCGCTCCTTCACTAAAGATTACGCAGAGAATTATCATCGCGCCCTGCAAAAAATTAGCGCCTATCTTCATTTTCAGTATCCCGATCTTTTTCCACGCCTCGAAAAATCACTTCAGGCTTTCATCGCCACTCATCTCTTCTTTATCCTAGTGAATTTTTGTTGCCATCCGCAGAATCACCATCCAAGAAAAACCCTCCGAACTCTATACAATATTCCTCTTTTTTATCGTGCCATCTACTTAGCGCCACTACGATACTTCTCACCACCAAAAGCCTTTATTCTATTTTGTTTTAAGCTCCGCCTCTTCTTGGCCCTTCAGCTAATCGGTCAGCTCCGTGCAAAACAAAACACATCCAAGTAGTCAAATCTCAAGATATCAAGTAAAATATACCTGTGAAGTCAATTCTACATATTACCGAATATGTTTTGAAAAAACTTGCCAGCCTTAATTCTGACTTTCTTTTTTATCTCGCTGCCGCCACACTACCTTTTGAAAACTTCATCTTTGCCCCCTCCAGCGGTTGGGCCACCATTACACCACTCATTCTTTTTCTCTACGCCATCTTGAACCTTTATTATTTAAAATCATTTCTCCCTAAACTACGCCCCATCCTTCTTTTTTTTACTAGCTTCACTATCCTAGGAACCATCACCTGCCTATTCTTCAAAGGTCGGCTAGATGATTATCTTTCTGCCTATATCCCAATCATTTTAGGGCTCGCCTGTCTCACTAGTTTTCTTGAATTTTATGCAAAACACAAAAAATCGGATCTCAAAAAACAACTTAATCGTCTTGCCTCTATCATTATTATTACTTATCTCGCTAGTCTCATTATCGGCCTGCTCGAATATCTTGCCATTAAATATAACCTAACATCAGTCACAGATCTTTTTAATTTAATTTTCAAACGCAACTATCTAGTCAAAAATCGCGTACAATTCTTCTTTACCGAGCCATCATTTATCGGCATGCATCTTTTTGGCATTCTACTCCCCCTCTTCTGGCTGACTCGTCGCAAGGATTTATTATTTTTAATTATTCTATACGCTTATTCCGCCATCCTTTTTGGTGCCGGCGTCCGCATTATTCTTGATATTTTAATCGTCTTAATCATCCTAGCAGCACTCTATCTGCCAAAGATTAAAGAAAAACTTTTTCTCCCCCTCACTTTTGTAGCCTTTCTCATTTTTCTTACAACTATTTCAGCCGTTAACGGACGTTTCCATAAAATATTTTTTGGTTTTCTTGGAGCTAACCCCGAAACCACCATTAATTGTGCTCAAGAAGAAAATCAAAATACCGAAGAATGCCTCCTCTTAGCCAGACAATCTGGAGTCAATTCAGATGGTTCATTTGCTAGTCGCGTTTTTCGAATTAAGGCCAGTCTCTTTGGTTATACCAAATCTCCGCTCGGTTCTCTTACTGGCTTCGGCCTTGGCAATTCTATTTATCCCGTCCGTCTCGGTCATGCTCAAGCAAAAAAAGACTATAAAAGCACCTATCTAAAGGAAGTCAACGATCTCGAAAGTCCAAATTATCATGATGATAGTGTTTCATACTGCCTTTATATACGTATCATCAGTGAATTTGGCATCATAGCCCTTTTTCTCTTTATCTTTTATCTAATATATCTTGCTAAAAATTCCGGGCTCGCCTTTCGCTATCACTATCTTCTAATTATCTTCTATCTTTACCTACAGTTCGAATCGCTCAGCTTTTATGCAATCTGGCTCTTCATTGCCGCCATGCTAGTTACTAAAAAAGGGAACAATGATTAAACTCACCCAAGTAAAGAAAAACACCTTCTGGCTTGCCATCTTCCAGCTAGCCAAAATGGTTTTTCCATTCCTCATCCTCCCTATTCTTACTCGCCGACTCTCAGTTGAGACCTACGGTAGCCTAACCTTTATCAAAACCGTCATGAATTTCTTGCAAATCTTTTTAGATTTTGGCTTCATGCTCTCTGCTACCAAAGAAATTGCCAAAATTAAGAATGACACAAATAAGATCCAACAAATCATGGCTGACACCCTCCTTGCCCGTCTTCTTCTTGGTGGAATTGGATTCCTTCTAGTAATCATTCTCAGTTTCTTCTTTCCCATACTAGGCAATAACTTCCTATTCACCATCACATCATATCTAACCGTCTTTCTCTCAATTTTCCTCTTCGATTTTCTGTTTCGCGGACTCGAAATCATCCATGTCATGACAATTCGATTCATTGTCATGAAGACAATCTCCTTCCTCTTAACAATTTTCTTTGTGAGACACGATCATCAAATCATACTAATTCCATTATTTGATATCCTCTCCTCAATCATCGCCATTATTCTAGTGGCTTTTGAACTTCAAAAAAGAAGTTTTAGATTTATTCGCCCAAAATTAAAATCATGCATTCATAGTTTAAAAATCAGTCTCATATATTTTCTCTCTGACGTCTCCGCGACAGCCTTTAATGCTATCAGTACAATCATTATCGGATTAGTCTTCTCTTCAACCGAAGTAGCTCTCTTCGGTGTTTCTATTCAAATTATTGGCGCTATTCAAGCCTTGTTGGGCCAGCTCTCCAACGGTATTTACCCCATTATGGTACGCCAAAAAAGCCGAAAGTTTATTCAACAAATTTTCCAAAAGACCATTCCACTTGTCTTCCTCTTTACAGCTCTCATTATCATTCTACTCCCCCTAGTCCTTCAGATACTTGCTGGCGACAAATACGCAGCCGCCCACCCTATCATACAAATCCTTGCCATCACTATCTTTTTTAGTTTTATCAACACATTACTTGGTTGGCCTACACTTGGAGTCATCAATCAACAAAATAAAGTCACCCTCTCCACTGTTATCTCCACGGTTTTTAATCTAGTCTCACTTATTCTTCTATATTTTTCTAGTAATCTCAATTTATATTCCGTCGCCATTACTCGCGTGATTACAGAAATTATACTTTTCTGCATTCGGCTCTACTATTACAAAAAATATCACCAAAATCTTCATCCATAAAAGTTATTACCTTTAACTTCCAATAAAATTAATTAAAAATATAACAAAAAACTAACCCCACAAGAAAAATGACCATAAAAATACTCGACCAAGTCGAGTTTTTTATATTCCGTTTTGGCAGGGGCGCACGGAATCGAACCATGATCTACGGTTTTGGAGACCGCTATACTAACCGTTGTACTACGCCCCTAGTGGCTTTATTATAACATATTCATCTCTTCATACTATGCTTTTCTCTATAAATCCGCTATACTTAAAATAATTCTTATGCTAAAACATAAATCAAAAGCACGGCCTGTTGCTCGTCGCAAAACCCAGACACATCTCTCCCTTCATCTACGATTATTTTCTAGTCTAGCTTTCTGGGTCACTCTCTGGTCTCTTATGTTTATCTATTTTTTCACCATTGACCTACTCGCACTCATCTTTGGTGAACGCCTTATTCCACGCCTGCTACTTGATACCGCCAGCCTCGTTAAAGTCTGCACTATCTTCACTTGTTTTCTTTATGCTTCCTTTTTCGCGCCAAAAGATTACCTCCTTCGTTTTGCCCTTCTATTTACTTTTCTTGCAGATATCATCTTACTGTATAACAATATTTCACCCATCGGTGTCATCATTTTCTGCCTTGCCCAATATCTTCACATCTCACGCTATGCAAGTCTCAATCCAAAATTATTTATTCTTTGGTCGGTCATTAATCTTCTTATTCTCTCCTTCACCAGAGCCACCTTCACCGAGCCACTTTATGGTGTCGCCTTTATCTACGCAAACACTCTACTTCTCAATCTTATTCTCGCCCACCATTGGATTAAAAGGGAATCACCAAAATATCGTCGTGCGGCTCTCTGCAATTTCTTTGGCTTCGCTCTCTTTATTTGTTGTGATTTAACGGTTATGATTTCGTATTTTGCTCGCATCCACATACTTCCAGAGTTTCTTTTTGCCCCAGCTAATTTTATTTGCTGGCTTTTCTATTTTCCATCTCAAATCCTTTTAACCAACTCATCGATGATGACCACCCCTTATTACGCCCCATTTGATTCAAAGATCAAAACCATTGGCAATAAATCTAAACTAGTTAAAAATTTATAAATTGTACCATCTCTTACTTCATGCTATAATACACACAATATGGAAAGTAAAAAGAAGACTAAACCGCGTGCAATTCTGGTTTTCGGTGCTCCATGTAGTGGAAAAACTACCTTTTGTGAGAAATTTTCTCAGAGATTCAAAGCTCCTTATTACAATCTACAATCTTTACGTGAAGAAGCTGACTTTACCGAAAAACAAATTCATGTCGTACTGGAAGCAATTTCAAAAACAGGACAAAATATTATCATTGAAGGGGGCCTTGATACTGAAAACGAACGCAATGCCGTCCGCAAACTTCTCAAAATCTGTGGCTATAATCCCACCCTTGTTTGGATCCAAACTGACATTAATACCATTAAGGCTCGTCTTAAACTTAAGTTTCGTTCCGTTGCTCGCGCTAAAGAAGAATACGACTCTCGTATTCGCGCCATGGAAGCTCCCGCCGAAACTGAAAAGCCAATCATTCTCTCTGGTAAGCATACATTTGATACACAGCTTTCGCACGTCCTCTCTCAGCTTTCCTAGAATTAAAATCCATCCATTTTCTTTTTACGGAGCCATTTATGTTTAATGACCCAGAGTTTGGTGAAGTTATTATTCGCAAGAATTCCCGTTCAAGATCGGTTAGTTTTTCGATCTCCACCTCTGGTCGTCTTCAGGCCACAGTCCCAAGTTTTGCATCCGATTTAGTCGTCAAAAAAACTCTAGAGAAGATGCGTGATCAAATTCGCCAAAAACTAAAAGTTAAAGACCCTAATACCCAACGTGCGCGTGACCTCAAAAAGAAATTACTCACAAAACAAGCCAAGGAGTACTTGCCTTATCGTCTTGAGTATCTTGCTAAACGTTTCGGATACCATTACGATAAAGTCGTCTTGTCTCACGCCAGTAGTCGTTGGGGTTCCTGCACCCACCGTAAGACTTCAATTTTTTCCCCGACCACTATCACTATTTCACTCAATATTGGTCTTATGCAAGTTCCTGAAGCTCAACGTGATTATGTAATCATTCATGAGCTCGCACACATCAATCACCCGGATCATTCAAAAGCCTTCTGGGCAGAAGTTGAATCTCACGATCCAAACTATCGCGCCCACCGTGAATTACTTAGTACTCACAGCCCAGGGGTCTAATCCTTACCTCTGCATCGAGACGCATCTAAAACCTCTTTTCTATTTAACTGAGAGATTCTATGTTATAATACAACCTATGAAAGAGAATCAAGATTTTCTCAAAATCCTTGACTTAAACAAAGTACACACTAGTGTGTTTGAGCGCAAGTTTATGTATCTTTCTGATGTTATTGACCCTATTTATCGTGAATATGTGATTCGTCTTGAACGCGCCGGCTACACTCTTGACCTCGACGTACTGCGTCCAAAACATCAGGTAGAAAATTTCCTTGCCTTAACTAAAATTATTGTTTCTTATCTAAACCACGTTCTCAAAACTCCTCAGAAGGGAAATATCATTATTTCCATGAATACTGCCGGAGATACATTGGCTGATATCAGACCCATCTCAAACTTCATTACCATCAAAGACGACTCCACCATTATCACCGTTGAACAGCGAGAACAGTACGCCATTCTTGGCGCCAAAGTCAAATCCCGCCTCGGTTTTGGTACTACTATCCAGATTCCCATCACCGAACCATACGATAAGTTGTAATTTTATATAATTATTGTATAATATCGGCAAAGGTAACTCCAAAAACTCTAAGAATCTCTGAGTTTTTGTTAATTGACTTCGTACTTTAAAGGAGGAAAAAGTATGAAAAAGTATTTTTTAGCAACTTTATTGACCAGTTTTTGTATTTTTGTTACCCCAATTAACTGTTTTGCCGGCAGCAAACAAGCTTCGTCAGCCGAAGAGACTGTCGAGGCCCTAGTGCCACCGCCACCATATGATCTCAAACCAGAATCAAAGGTGGAGATTGTCTCAACGAAGAAGGAGCAGAAGGTCACTTTATCTCCGACCAGCATCGAATACGATGTTACTACCTTCATCAGGCCAAGTACTCTCGCGATCACAGATTTTTTGGGACAGTTTGTCGCCTATGATCCGGACTACGCCATCTTTGTTGATAAGGAAGCTCATTGCCTAAGGCTTGCACGTAAGACCTTAAAACCAAAGGAACCAGGTATTCAATCCGTCGTTATCTCCTTTGCTGACGACAAAGACTTCATCGGTGAAGAAAATCCAATTGCCATCACCATCATTGGCGTGAGGCCAGGCGGAAATCCTCATAAAAAATACAAGAGGTCATTTAAGATGCCTGATAACTGGGGTAGTCGTATCAAGATCGAAGGTTACGATGAATACCTTTATGTAGCTGAGTTTAACGTCTTACATCAACTCATGGAGGCTCTAATCAGAGACCCTATGGGCGACGATCCATCTATTTATCGTGACTACTATCGTAATTTTAGTTACGAAAGATATCAGGACTAACATACTTACTCAAAAAACGCTCCGCAAGGGGCGTTTTTTCTACTTTTATTCATCCAGTCTTCATTTACTATTCATAATTTCATCCAGCTTATGTTATAATCAAACTATTAAGGTTGTTGGGAGAAAAAATGCGTTTCAAGAAGCATTATTCACATAAAATTTTTATCGGCATCTATCTTTTTCTATTTGCCGCCTTTGGCTATTTTGGCCTGCAGCCACACAATGTCGAAGCAAACTCAAATCTCATTCTGGAAGCACCCAAAATCAGCCTCAAATCAGCCATTAAAGTTTTACAATTAAATAACGACTACACACTCACCGCTCCCGACCAAATCGCTGGACTCTATTACGCAGCTGAAAATAACACTTTTATCATCGGTCATTCATCCACGATCTTTGGCAGTCTCCATAACCTAAAACTCAATGATCAAATCAAACTTGATAATCACACTTACAAAATCACCAATCTCTACATTCAAGCCAAAGACAGCATTAGTATGTCCAAAGTCCTTGAACCAAAAGCCACCCCCACTCTCACTCTTATGACTTGCTATGGTGAGAAAATTGCCGAAAATGATTACACCGAAAGACTTATTCTCACCGCTGAACTTGAAAAATAAAAAATAAAATAATCCCTAGCTTTAAGAGTTAGGGATTTTTTTATTAATAGCCTTTTACTAGCCTCACTGCAAAACCGCCACCCGCAGCCAACCAGATATCTAGAAAATCACCTCTCTCCACGATTCTTTTCTCAACCTCAATTTCTAAGGGATTTTCACGATAGTCACTTGCTGCCCCGTCACGATATATGTAAGCGGTATATTTTACTCCTTCTTCCAAAAACTCCATGTTTAGATTCATTCGTCTAGATTCTTCGTTCGTAACTCCTGCGACATACCAATCAGGCGACAGAAAGTCCCGTCTAGCAACTGCATAATATTCACCAATCTTACCCAGTAATGGAATAGTTGTTTGCCAAGATACTGGCACCTTTTGTAAAAATTCAAAAATTACTGGTTGTTCTTCATATATTTCTGGGCGGTCAGCCAACATTTGCATTCCTGAATAGAACACCACGTAATACGCAAGTTGTCGCGCCAAAGTAGTATAAACACGTTTTGCTGGATTTCTTAAGTCAAAAATTCCTGGGGTATAATCAAAAGCCCCACAGAGCATCCGCGTAAAGGGAAGAATCGTCGCATGATTTAAACGAATCTTTCCACCCTCATACTCTTGCCCCTTTGCCCCCTCTCGCGTCAAAATATTGGGGTAAGTTCGCTCAATCCCAGTCCCCTTAATCGGCTCGTGAATATTTAACATAATTTGGTATCTTGCTGCCAACTCTACTGTTTTCTGATAATGCAAAACTCCAACCTGAGAGTGATGAAATTCCTGCTTACCAGCAATCAGCATTTTTGATCCAGTGTAGCCCGTTTTTACGTAGTGAATACCATTACTCACAAGATAAGAGAATGCACTTTCAAGTTGTCTTTCATAATTATCGATTTGACCAACCGTCTCATGCTGCGCAATTAAGTCAATATTACACTCGCGCGCTTTCTCTGACACTTCTTCCATATTAAAGTCTGCTACCGGATGAAGATAATCCGTAAATTTACCATTCATTGACCACTCGCCGCTCCAGCCATTGTTCCACCCCTCAATCAATAACCCCGAAATTCCTAATTTCAAACACCAATCAAGATATTGTTTCGCATGCTCCGTAGAGGCACCATGTTTTTTACCCTCAGCCCACGTCCATTCACCTACATACATTGCCCACCAAATCCCTAAAAACTTTAGGGGCTTTACCCAGCTAAAGTCTTCTTTTGGTGGAGTATTCAAATTTAAAATCATTCGATTCACCGTTAACTCAATGGCCGAATCAGCAATCATAATCACTCTCCAAGGGGAATCAAAGGGAAGATTAAGGTAAGCCTTATTCCCATCAGACAGGGGTGTAATATCTGCCTGCAACCGCCTATCAGCATTTAACTTTAGAGTCATGGAGCCGTAATTATATAGTGCCGCCTCATGAATCGATAAATATTTATTACTATTAGTTTCCACTGTGAGCGGCGTATGTACGGCATCCCTTAGTTCATAAACCGGCCATTTTTCGTAATTTAACTCATATTTTGTAGCCTGATAAGCTGGAATTCGCCAAGCCTGACCATTCAAATCAAGATTAAACTCGGTTAGCTCATCCACGACAATAATTCGTTGAAAACTCGGTTGTGGTGGAATTTCATAACGGAACGCCACGCCATCGTTAAACACGCGGAATCGCACCGAAAAAAGCCTTTGTTTTTCCGTTGTCTCTGTTAAATAAAAAACCGTTTCATTATACTGGTTATGAATTTGTTTTTCCTCCCCCACGATTGGTGACCAAACTTCATTTTCGCTCTTCTTCTGAGTTCGTACCAGCGCCAAATTTTGACCCAAATCATCTTCACCATATAATTTAAAACCCAAACGAGACTCCCGGATCAATAAGTCCTCATTTTTTTTCACTTCATAATAAACTCGCCCATCGCGCAACCTGACACGACATTTTATATTTTTATCTGGCGATTCTATTTCAAACTGTTTTTCTTTAGGTTTTTTACTAAAGAGTTTAATCTTAAAACTCATGCTTAAATTATACCTCAACTTAAACTTATGTTAAAATAAAAATAACCATTAAATGTTTAATTGGATGATTAATCATGGCTTTAGGCAGTTCACCTTACTCAAAAATAAAAACTCGGCATTTTAAACAAACAAAAAACACTAAGACTCGCTACCGCACTCCCTTCATAGCATTACCGTTTGGCTTTCTCTTTATCCTACTTGCCACAATCGCCGTTTTAAAAAATCTCCACCCCAAGTATTCCTCTTATCGACTTGATCAAAAAACCTGCTTATCACAATTAAATTTGAATTTCTTGAGCGCCAATACTCTCTGTGAACACCTAGCTAATCAATTAGATTTTTCTGATTTCAAGATCCAGGACAGTCAAACCTATAATTTATCAACCAGTACAAATTCCGACCTCGTTGCCAAAATTGAATTGCCGGTCACAGATTTTTATAACCCACTTCAAAACATAACTGCCGATCAACTTAACGACTCAACCTTTCTCTCACAAAATCAAATCCGACTAGTCTCACCCGATCAGCTTAATACGAGCACTAAGCTCCTTAGCTATGAAAATCAGTACTACTTTGACACTCAACAGTCCGGCGCCCGTTTTACTCTTCTACATATAACGAGTACCGACTCCTCTTCCACCACAAATCATACTAAAATCCAAGTAATTCATGATTTACTTTCCCCACTTTTTTCCAAAAACCAACCGAAAAAGATCGTTTCATTCGCAGAGACTGGAGTCACTGCCCTTACTCGTCGTCTCACCTATAAGCTTAATCAAGAAAATAATGGTGGATTCTTTGCAGAATACATTGCAGATTTTCTTAAATCCAAAACCTTCACTCATATCAGCAATGAAATTAGTTTTAAGGAAGGCTGCCAAGGCGGTTATCAAACCATGACTCTCTGTGCCGATTGGCGTAGCCTTGATACAATCACTGCTATTGGTACAGATATCGTAGAATTGACCGGTAACCATAATAATGACACAGGCTCCGATAATAATTTAAAGACTCTCGCCAAATATCGGGAGCTCGGTCTTAAAACGGTTGGCGGTGGAGCAAATCTTGAACAAGCCAAACAGCCCCTCGATCTTAACTCCTCCATTCGCTTACTTGCTTATAATCATTCGACTAGTAGCGTCACTAACGGCCAGCTCGCCACCGAAACTTCACCAGGAGCCAATCCCTACTCTGAAGAACAATTTAAAGCAGACCTCGCCTCCGCCAAAGCAGAAAACAAATTCACAATTGTTAATATTCAATTCTTTGAATGTTATGCCTATCCTGACCAGCCAGTTGCTTTTCCAACCTGTGACCAACCAATTCAAAATCAAAAAGAGTTCTTCCGCCATCTCATCGATCTTGGCGCCGATCTAGTGGTTGGTACCTCCGCTCACCAACCACAGACCTACGAGCTCTACCAAAATAAACCAATCTATTACGGACTCGGCAATTTATTCTTTGATCAAATCTATTGGCCAGACACCACTCGTAGTCTCATCCTCACCCATTATTTTGACCATAATAAACTTCTTCAGACACGTATTTCACCAACCAATTATGATCAAACTTTTAGACCTCGCCTACTCGATTCAAACGAAGCTCAAACCTTCCTCGCCCGCCTCATCTTCGCCTCGCCAAAAGGAAATTAATTACTAAAATTATTATATAAAAAAGGAATATTATGCCACCATATAACTTAAATCCAGAAAATAATTTCACTCCAAATGAATTATCAAAGCGCAGTATGCCAAAATTCGGAAAAATCCTCTTCATTATTATTTTTACCACCATTGGCGTCATTTCACTCTCCTTTGGCATTGTTTATCTCATGAAATATCTTAACGAGCAGACAACAAAGCCCGAGCAAACCATGCAGGAGACAAAACAATTTAAAAAAATTAACCTTCAGCCAACACTTGATCGCTGGCTATCATCTCAGGTTAGTAAGAAAAATAGTAGCATACTGATCTATGATTTAAATAACCAAGAAATTATTGCCAGAAATAATGATTTCTCGCAGAATAATAGCCTTGGCCTTGAAAATCTCTTTTTAGCCTATCAAATTTATACAAAAATCGCCCAAGGCGCAGTTAAAAAAGAGAAATTAATCACAGTGGAC
>CALFGG010000073.1 GCA_937958235.1 uncultured Candidatus Saccharibacteria bacterium | reverse complement strand
TGACTTTTGATGATAAAGGAAAAATCGTAGGAACAGATTTACCTAAAGCAAAAGATATGGATGGATTGGAGCCGGAGTTTATAAAGGCGGTTATTGAAGCTATGAAGATTAAGGATCCAAACGAAAAATACCGAAAAATGCGTGAATTAGTAGACAAGCTTTTGCTTGATCGTTATGGAAGAGTAATTGGTCAGGGAAATGAGTAGGCAGAATAATGAACGGTGGTAACAGATTAGAAAATTTGATTAGGGGTGGCAATCAACAACCTGTGGAGCAGGAACCAAATAGTCAGGTGGTTGATTCGCCAAGTACTACTAGTATTCAAAGTCAGAACCAGCAGGTTGGGCAAGGGACTACTTTGCAGCCAAAAAATAATATGAGTACCAGAATTGATAATGGTATTTTGGTTGGAATTGTGATTTTTGGTCTAATAATTGCAGCGGCGATTTTTGTAGTTATTAGGATACTAAAACAGAAACGTAAGGCGAAAGAATTTGAGCGTGCTCTAAAAATGATTCCGATGTTGATTCATTTACCGCCATCAACTGATGATATTCAGGGTGGGGGTAGAGATGAGCGTGACGTAAATGATGAGGCGATTTCTCAAGCCACGATTATGTATACGATTATTTCATCTACTTTGAAAAAGGCTGGCATGAAGACTCACGTGTATGGACAAAAATATTTTTCCTTTGAAATCGTGGCGGTGGATGGGTTTGTAAAATATTATGCTGTAGTACCGGCGGTTTTAACTGAAACGGTGAAGCAGGCAATTTTGACTTCTTACCCAACAGCTAGATTGGAAGAGACGGAAGTCGAGAATATTTTTAGTAGAGACGGTATGGATGATAGTGAGGGTACGGGAAATCAGTATAATGCTGAAAATTTCATATCTGGGGGTGAGCTAGTGATGAAGAAAGAAGTTGAGTATCCAATTTTGACATTTCAGGAAATGAAGTGGGACGCACAACTGGCTCCAGCCCACCGGCCTTTTCCAAAGTTCGAATTGGTGAGGGGCTGGGGCTTCAGGTAATGTTTAGGCCACTAGATTCTAGTTGGTCTAAAAATGCAGAAACAAAGATTAAAAATATTAAATCTGGAAAAAAAGGTTTCAGTGGTAAGGGATCTAATTTGCCAATCCGAATACTTTATTTATTAATGGATATAATTAGAGCGCCATTTGAAGTTCCTGATGAACACAAAAAAGATAAGGATGAACACAATTCTGAATTATCACAAAAGAAGCAAGAAGAAATTCAGGCGATTGACACTAAGGCGAAATTTCCTGCATTTGAATGTTTGATTAGAATTGTGGCACATTCAAAATCAAAAGCTCGAAGTGAGGGGTTGGTCGGGGGTGTGGTGGCAGCTTTTTCACAATTCGACTCACCAAATTCAAATGGTTTTAAATATGATTTGAGTAAGAAAATTGATCAATTAGTAACAGATTACATATTCAGGTTTTTCCCAGTTTCGAATAAAAAAATTGTACTAAATACGCAAGAATTGGCGACCATCTTTCATCTACCTTCTCAGGCCTCAATTCCGTCCAGTGGTGTGGAAAGACAGATGACTAAGCAGGTTGATGGTCCGGCTTCGTTGATTACCGATGGTGTATTAATTGGGTATAACGAATATCGTGGGGCGGTGAAGGAAATTAAGCTTAGCGTGAATGACCGCAGACGCCATATGTATGTTATTGGTGCTTCAGGTATGGGTAAATCGGTATTTTTGAAGAATATCGCCTATCAGGATATGGTTGAAGGCAAGGGTTTTTGTTTTATTGATCCGCACGGTGATGTGACAGAGGAGCTACTATCAATGGTGCCAGAGGATCGCATTGATGATGTGATTTACTTTGATCCGTCAGATATGGAGTTTCCAATTGGTATGAATATGTTGGAAGCAAAAACTCCAGAGGAAAAGGACTTTATTGTGCAAGAGGGAATCAATATGCTGTATTCTCTTTATGATCCTGGACATACTGGTATTTTTGGGCCACGTGGTGAGCAGATGTTTAGAAATGCGGCACTACTTTTGATGAGTGACCCTAAGGGCGCTACATTCTTGGATATCCCGAGTCCATTCATTAATAAAGATTTAGTGGTTGATAAATTAAAATATGTAACGGATAGAGATTTATTTGATTACTGGACAAAAGAATTTCCAGCTTCACAAAAATCAAATGATGCGGGTGAAGTGATTACGTGGTTTGCTTCTAAATGGAGTCCATTTAAGCAGAATACAATGATGAAGCGGGTACTGGGTCAGATCAAGTCAGGCTTTAATATTCGTGAGATTATGGATCAGCAGAAGATTTTACTAGTGAACCTTTCTAAAGGTAAGCTTGGCGAATTAAACTCGAAGCTGCTTGGTATGATCTTTGTGATGAAATTCCAGACGGCGGCAATGTCGCGCGTAGATACGCCGGAACATGATCGTAAAGATTTTTGTTTATTTGTCGATGAGTTTCAGAACTTTTCAACAGAATCTTTTGAATCGATTCTTTCAGAGGCGAGGAAATTCCGACTTAATTTGATTGTGGCGAACCAGTTTATGACACAGCTGACCGATAAGATTCGTGAAGGTGTGCTTGGTAACGTTGGTACAATTGTGGCAGGACGTGTTGGTGTGACGGATGCGGAAATGCTGGAAAAAGTGTTTACGCCTGTATTTAAGGCGGAGGATCTTCATAAGCAGCCAAATCATCATGCAATTACAACTGTTTTGATGAACGGCATGCCGTCGGCGCCGTTTACAATGAATTTGCCAGCACCAATGGGGAAGGAGGATCGCAAGGTATTCGAATCTTTGCGTGAGTACTCGGCAAAGAAGTATGGTCGTCCTGGTGCAGAGGTAGATAAAGAAATTGACGAGCGATTAAATATTAAGAACGAAGAGGAAAAGTCTGTAAAAGAGGCACCTAAGAATGAGGGGGGTGGTTTTATGTCGATGATTGGTGAAAAAAATAGTGGACAGGGAATAGATTTGGGGGTGGCGAAGGTGCCAGCAACTCAGGCGATACCAGGTTCACCAGAGGCGGCTAGAATAATTCAGCAGGCGAATGAGGCACCTGCTAAAGAGTTGTCACTTGAAGAAATTGATGCAGAGCTGGCGAAGTTGAGTCAAGAATCTAAGGATAATGATCTTGATTGGCTAGCAAGTGAAGAGTCGAAAAAACCACCAGTAAAACAAAAAGAGATCACAAAGAATACGAAGATTGAGCCTCAGGGGTCCGATTTTGGCCAGATGAGCTCTGGGGACGTAATAAATCTGAGATAAGTTAGTATTCGGGGGTTAAATATGTCGGAATTTTATAGGATAATTTTTTGATAAAAAATGTGTTCAGGCTTTTTAGGGAAGCTGGAGGCAATAAAACTTTAATGTACATGATTGATATCAGGATGAGAAACAAAATGCCCTTAGAGGCCCTTAGAATGCGTTAAACGGGGTGTTTATCTTGACAGCTTGGGGAGGAAAGAGTAAACTGGAGACAGATATCGAGTGAGGTGAACGATTTAGTTTAATCTTGAGTTTGACTTTTAATCAAGAGAGGATCGAATTTTACAGCGAGTCTTTGGTATCAGCATAAAAAACTTAATGAGGTATTTGTTTGATGGCTGAAAAACAAAAAATTGAGGAATACGATAGTTCCGAAATCCAGGTCCTAGAAGGGCTAGAGCCGGTTCGTGTACGCCCAGGTATGTATATTGGGTCGACCGGATACGATGGTTTACATCACTTAGTAAAAGAAATTGCAGACAACTCAATTGATGAGGCGATCGCAGGTTTTGCGACTAAGGTATTGATTACATTGCAGAGTGATGGTGGTGTGAGAGTTGAAGATAACGGACGTGGTATTCCAGTAGATATTCATCCAAAAACACATAAATCAACACTTGAGACAGTATTAACTGTTCTGCATGCTGGTGGTAAATTTGGTGGCGGTGGGTACAAGGTTTCATCAGGTTTGCACGGTGTTGGTTCATCAGTAGTGAATGCTCTTTCAACCAAGATGATTGCGGAAGTTTACCGAGATAAAAAAGTTCATCATATTGAATTTGAAACAGGTAAGCCAATTATGCAGCTTGATACCTCAAAGAAGACTGATAAACAAGGTACCTGTATTACTTTTTACCCTGATCCAACAATCTTTAAAGAGACAACTACTTTTGACTATGATTGGGTGGCGCATTATGCAAGACATCAGGCATACTTAACTAAGGGAATTTTAATTTCTGTATTTGATGAGAGAACCGGAGAAAGAGAAACTTTCTATTTTGAAGGTGGTATCAAGAGCTACGTAAAGCGTTTGAATGAAAGTAAGGAAGTCCTAGCTGACGACATTTTTTATGTTGATAAGCAGATTGAGGAAGCAGAGGTGGAGATTGCAGTGCAATATAATGATACCTATGCGGAAACTATGAAGCCATTCGCTAACAACGTGTTGACCCCTGAAGGTGGAACACATGTGGTTGGTTTTAGAACGGCTCTAAATCGTACAATTAATGACTATGCGAGACGTAATAATCTGCTAAAAGAGAAAGAGGACAACCTAACTGGCGATGATATTAAGGAAGGTTTGACGGCGGTAATCTCTGTAAAAATTCCAAATCCAGAGTTTGAAGGCCAGACTAAAAATAAGTTAGGTAACCCAGAAGTACGTGGTTATGTAGATAAGGTAATGTCAGAATATTTTGGCTATTATCTTGAGGAGAACCCGGCAATTGCGAAGAAAATTGTGGGGAAGGCAACTTTGGCTGCACGAGCACGTAAGGCAGCAAGAGCGGCGCGCGATAATGTAATTCGTAAGGGTGCCTTTGAAGGATTGAACTTGCCTTCAAAGCTAGCTGATTGTTCATCAAGAGATCGTACAGAATGTGAATTATTTATCGTCGAGGGTAACTCGGCGGCTGGTTCAGCAAAAGAAGGACGTAATTCAAAGATTCAGGCAATTTTGCCACTACGTGGTAAGGTGTTGAATACCGAACGTGCTAGATTGGATAAAATGTATGCGAACGCAGAATTAGTTTCTTTGATTAAGGCGCTTGGGGTAGGGATTGGTGATCAGTTTGATCTATCTGGTTTACGCTACTACAAGATTGTTTTCATGACCGATGCTGATGTTGATGGTGCGCATATTTCAACCTTACTTCTTACTTTCTTCTTCCGCTATATGCCAGAAGTAGTAAAGGGTGGACATGTTTATCTTGCGAAGCCACCACTATTTGGCTTGATTAAGGGTACGGGTTCAAATAGGAAGATCGATTATATTTATGATGAAGAAGCGTTGGAAGCAAAAATTGCCGCGAGAATTGAAGAGCGAAAGAAAGAGGGCTTAAAGATTAACCCTGAGGATGAGAGATTTAAGCAGGCTGGATATACTGCACAACAGCGCTTTAAGGGTCTTGGTGAAATGAATGCACAACAACTTTGGGATACGACAATGAATCCAGATAATCGAGTGTTGGTGAGAGTGAATATTGAAGACGCGGAAAAGGCAGATGCAATCTTTACGAAACTGATGGGCCAGGAGGTGGAACTTCGTAAAAACTTTATTCAGTCACGAGCTTCAACTGTTAAAATTGATGATTTGGACTTCTAGTCTAGAAAGGAATGATGATGAAAGAGAATAAAAACAATCCAGAGAATCTAGACAATGAAAAAGTGAGTAAGGTTGGCGGTGTGCCAGATGCGACTGACGATAAAGGTGTAGATGAAACTATGGGCAAAACCCCAGACTTGAAAGAGAAGAGACTTGAGGCTGACGAGAATGAAGTAGATGAGACTGAAGAAACGAAAGCTAGTGAAACAGAGGAAGATGTCCATGTTGGTGGCTTAACGGCAAGGCGAGCTGAGGACGGCGTAGAGGAATTGACGGTTGAGAATGTGATGGAAGACTCCTTCCTGCGTTACTCGATGTCAGTAATTATTGATCGTGCACTGCCAGATGTGAGGGATGGTTTGAAGCCAGTACATCGTCGTATACTTTATGCGATGTATAAAAATGGTTGGAAGGCTCCACATGCTACGGTAAAATCTGCACGTATCGTTGGTGAGGTAATGGGTAAGTACCACCCACACGGTGACTCGTCAATTTATGATGCAATGGTAAACTTGGCGCAGCCATGGAAGATGCGTTATACCTTGGTTGAGGGGCAGGGTAACTTTGGTTCGATGGACGGTGATGACCCGGCAGCTTCTCGTTATACAGAGGCACGTATGGATAAGGTGGGAGCGGAGCTGTTGTCTGATATTGAAAAAGAGACGGTTGATTTTCGTGATAACTTCGATGGTACAGAGAAGGAACCAGTCGTGTTACCTGCTGCGGTGCCAAATATTCTATTGAATGGCCAGATGGGTATTGCGGTTGGTATGGCTACAAATATTCCACCACATAACCTTGGGGAAGTTGTAGACGCGACCGTGTCGTTAATCGACAATCCTGATGCAACGCTCGATGATTTGCTGAAGCATGTAAAAGGTCCTGATTTTCCAACTGGTGCTGAGGTTTATGGTGGAGCGCCAATGAAGCAGGCCTATGCAACGGGTAAAGGTTCAGTGACAATTAGGGCAATTGCAGATATTGAAGAACGTAAAAATGGTCGCTTTAATATTGTGATCACTGAAGTGCCATATGGTATGAGTAAGGAATCTTTTATCGAGAAAGTTCGTCAATTAGTATTGGATAAAAAATTGACTCATATTGCTGATGCAAGGGATGAATCGGCACGAGGTAAGATTCGAGTAGTGGTGGAACTAAAAAAGGATGCTTATCCAAAGAAGATTTTGAACCAGTTATATAAGATGACTGATTTGCAGACGACTTTCCATTATAATGTTTTGGCGTTAGTTAATGGTATCCAGCCTCGTATTATGGGATTGAAGGAAATTCTGGCGGAATTTATCAAGCATCGTCAGAAAGTAATTCGTCGCCGTACGGAGTATGATCTAAGGAAAGCAAAAGAGCGTGCTCACATTCTCGAAGGTTTGAAGATTGCTCTAGATAACATTGACGAAGTGATTAAAACTATTCGTGAATCTTATGATGACGCGGATAAACGCTTGATGGAGCGTTTTGGTCTGTCTGAAATTCAGGCTGCAGCTATTTTGGCAATGCAACTTCGCCGCTTACAAGGACTTGAACGAGATAAAATTGAAGCTGAACTCCAAGAATTAATGGCAATGATTGCAAAATATGAAGAAATTCTTGCCGATGAAGCAAAGGTACTTGCCGTAGTCAAAGATGAGCTGTTGGCCATGAAGGATAAATATGGTGATAAGCGTCGTAGCAAGATGTTTAATCATGAGCTTGGCAAGTTCTCAGAAGAAGAGCTGATTCCTGAAGAGGAAAGTGTCGTTTTATTAACAGCAGAGAACTATATTAAACGTGTGTCACAGACCGATTTTCATCGTCAGAATAGGGGTGGAAAAGGTAAGCGAGGTATGACTACGAAGGAAGAAGATGTGATTTCGCAGATTATTACGGCTAATTCACATGATTTCTTGTATTTCTTTACTTCACAGGGACGAATCTTCAAGATGAAGGCCTATGAAGTGCCGCAGGCTTCGTTGACTGCGAAGGGGACTGCAGCGGTGAACCTACTTAATATGCATCCAGATGAGAAAATTACGGAGATTATTAAGCATAGTGATGGAATCGATCCTGAGACGGGTTATCTCTTTATGGCAACTAAAAAAGGTACGATCAAAAAGACTGAAACAAAGAATTATATGAACGTACGTTCAAATGGTTTGATTACGATTAAGTTGGATCCAGGAGATGAATTGAAGTGGGTGAAGGCGACAACGGGGAAGAATGATATTATTATTTCAACTTCAGCCGGTCAAGCAATCCGCTTTAATGAGGAAGACGTAAGGGCGATGGGTCGTTCAGCGATGGGGGTGCGTGGTATTAGATTGAGACCAAAAGATGAAGTAGTGGGGATGGACGTAGTAACGGATCCAAAGCAGACTCTAATTGCAGTGTCAGCTAACGGTTACGGAAAAGCAACACTAGTTTCTAACTTCCCAACGCATAAGCGTGGCGGTGTCGGAATTAAGGTGGCTTCCGTAACGGAGAAGACTGGCCCAATTGTGGCGGTACATACATTAGATCCAGAAGCTTCAGAAGTAATTATGATGTCTAGTTTGGGTCAGGCAATTCGTGTAGCAGTTAAAGATATTCCGGTATTAGGTCGCGCAACTCAAGGAGTTAGAATTATGCGACTTGCAGATGACGATACGGTTGCATCGCTTGGGATTGTCTTACCAGAAGATAAAGAAGAGGAATCTGAGGAAGAAGAATAGAAATATTAATCTCTAAATATTTAAAAAATACTCCGGAAACGGGGTATTTTTTATGTAATTCATTGGAAGTATTGGCGTGAAAAAAGGTAGATATCTTGCTTATGCATTAAAATATCTTGCTTATGACAAAGTGAAAAAATGAAGATTTTACCTCTGTAAAATGAAAAAATAAAATGGTAATGTTTGCGTATTTTGAGGACTCCGTGTTAAGGTGTGGGCAAAAGAAATCTAAGTGAGGTAAAGAAAATGAATGAACACATCAGAAATACCAAAAAAGGCGCCACGGCGACAGCTGGTGTAATAAGGAGAAATTATATTGGTGCGGGGCTATTAACGGTGGCGGCAAGCGCGGTAATGGCAATGAATTTTAGTGTACCGACAATGGCGACGAATAAAATACTATCAATGAGTGCAAATGTGCCAAATCAGGAACATCCAAATGTGCCAGAAGGAAACTGGGAAATTGAACCTCTAAAATCAGTACCACCAAAATACGACGGACATATTCACTTGCCAGTACCTTTTGTAGACGGAAAACTTGCGGTAAGTCTTGATCGAATTGATAGAACAAATAGCCAGATTGAATTTTCAATTAGTAAGAAATGGCTAGGCCAGCATAAGATTAAGAGAATTGGATTTGCATCGGTTAGATGGTATGGTTTTGCAATTGATAATGCTGGTTTATATGAGGCGAATAAATTTGATGACGAATGGACGACAAAATTATTGGCTAGTAAATTCGATTATGAAGAGATTAAAGATCGTCATGATACAGGTGAACGTTACTTTTGGATTAAGCCAACCTTCGATCTATTTTATGAATGGTCAAATGATGTTGTGTTTATGGTGCAATTAGATGATGGTCAATATTACAATGGTCGTGTTCTCTTTAAGGATGACTGCATGGGGGAATGGTACCCTGGAAAAGACTGTAGAGTTAAAAGTTTTGATACAACAAAGACATCGTGGAACGCGAGATATGTAGTACATGATGCTCCAAGAAAATATCAAGAAGGGATGAAGTTAAAAGCAGAGGATGGTTATCTGAATAGTGATGCGGTCACTGAAAAGAAGGAAAATGGAACGTATCCAGAAGAGCCAAAAAAGCCTGATAATTCAAAGGCCTCGAATGGAAAGAAGAAGCCTGAGGAGTCAAAGAAACCTGATACTCCAAAAGCTTCTGACGAGAAGAAAATACCTGAGGAATCAAAGAAGCCTGAAAAACAAGATGAAACTACAAGAAAGGAAAATTCAGGAGATTCAAAAGAATCTGAGAAAACGGATAAAAAGACAGAAGGGGAGCCTAAAAATAAGGCTGGTGAATTAGCTGAGAAGAAAAATGAGGAAGGGGGAGCCAAGAATAAGGAAGAAATAAATAAAGAAGATAAAGTAAATGAGCATCATAATGTGGTAGTAGAAAAACCACAAACTAATCTTGGGGAAGTAAAAAATACAGATTATACAAAAGATAGAAAGAGGAATAATGTGTCAGTGTTAGCTACGGAGAAGACTACTGAAGATGGAAATGGCTCTGATACGGAAAATGATACGAAGACTGAGATAGAGGTAGAAAACGAGGTGGGTACTATATCTCAGGATGATAAGGATCAGAGTAAAGAAATAGGTAACAAGAATGATGGCAGCCTTAATGAGGTACCAAAGTTAGGCGAAATTAAAAAGGAGAATACTGGTATCTCGCTATGGTGGGCTTGGTTTATCGGAGGCACAGTCTTAGGTGCCATACTTCACAAGATCTTCTTCTCAATTCGTTCAAAAAAGAAATCTATTTCAAACTAGAACGATAGCCGGCGATAGCTCTCTCTTCATAGCAAAAAATCTCTCAACATATCGTCGGTGAATTGAGAAGAAGTGCACCTTAAAAGATTCTATATCCTGCTATAGGTATTACACCTATAATCTTTATAGAGAATTATAGCCGTCAGCGATGATGGCTATAATTTTGGTTCAGAAGAAAATATGTGATAGAATAGGCTTATGGAAAGCCTTTATGTTTTTTTGGCATTTATCTTAGGTTGGTTTGTTGCTCAGATTTTGAAGTTAATTTTCTTTATTATTAAGAAGCGTGGCAGAACAACATTTCAGGACGTTATATATTATATGGTGAAATCTGGGGGTATGCCGTCTGGGCATACAGCAAGTTTTACAGCAGTAACGATGACGATAGGTTATGTCAGTGGTTTTACTTCGACAATTTTTGCGCTTGCAGTATGTAATACCTTGATTATTATATATGATGCAATCAATGTAAGACATTCGGTTGGAGAACATGGGGAAGTGTTGAATAAAATAATTGCGGACAAGAATAAAACAGAAGGAAGTAAAATTAAGAAGCTTCGTGTGGTTGAGGGACATACGGTGGCAGAGGCTGCGGTGGGGCTTATATTAGGAATTTCAATTGCAACGATGATTAAAATCTTCTGTTTATAGGCTAAAATGAGGGCTTTAAAGGTAAAAAGAAGGAAAAGTTAAAAAAATATAAAAAAAGTCCGAGAAATGTATTGACAGTTTGGTTTAAGTAATCTATTATTAGAGCATACAAATGCTGCGAGATAGATAAGATAACTCTGTGCTTTTGGAAAATGAAATTTAACAATTCAGTTGTGCAATTTGAAATGGTAAATATGTGTGATTTTTATAGTCATACGAAATCCATTTCTTTCATCGTCAGTTTTATTTTTATTTGAGTTTTCAAATTTAATATTCAAGGTCTTTTGACCTTTAATGGAGAGTTTGATCCTGGCTCAGGATGAATGCTGGCGGCATGCCTAATACATGCAAGTCGAGCGGTAGCATGGCTTCACCGTTCTCTTGACACACTTGGCTTTATGCGAGTGGTAAGATTCGAGGGAACTGTGAAGCTGATGACGAGCGGCGGACGGCTGAGTAACGCGTGAGAACATACCCCAAAGTGAGGGATAACTAGTCGAAAGATTAGCTAATACCGCATGTGATCTTTGGATTAAAGCATTTATGCGCTTTGGGAATGGCTTGCGTACGATTAGATAGTTGGTGAGGTAAAGGCTCACCAAGTCGACGATCGTTAGATGGTTTGAGAGGATGATCATCCAGACTGGGACTGAGACACGGCCCAGACTCCTACGGGAGGCAGCAGTAGGGAATCTTC
>CALFGG010000072.1 GCA_937958235.1 uncultured Candidatus Saccharibacteria bacterium | reverse complement strand
GACCTGAGTACCACCAGATGTGGCTCTGAGTTCAGGATCGCGTACTACGTTACCTGTAATGATTGCCTTACTAAATCCCCGCGCCATAAAAACCTCCTCGTTTTATTTATTCTGCTGATTCTTCAGTATCTTTAGTCTTCTCTGCACGAGCTTTGCGCTTAGCTTCAAATTTAGCTTTGCGTTCATCGACAGTGACTAAGAGATAACGTAAGACTTCGTCGGTAATGTTAAGGGTGGAAGAAATCTTAGCAGGAGCCTGAGCTGGAAGCTCAAGTTCGTAGAAGTAGTAAACTGCGTAATCTTGCTTGTTGATAGAATAAGCAAGGCGCTTCTTACCTTCGTTGGTTTCCTTAACGATTTTACCGTTTTGTGACTCGATTAATTTATTAATCTTGTCTAGGGCTGGTGTTAGATTCATTTCCAAATCAGGATGAATCAACACAGTAAGTTCATACTGTTTCACTTTGCACTCCTTTGGTTAAAGCAAGCACACCTCTTGTCGCTTGCTGAGCTAATAATGATTTAATTATACCAGATCGAGGCGATTTTTTCAACTAGCAAGGAATGTCAGATATGCTGTTTACGCTTTTTTATAAAACTTATGCTACAATCAAGAAAAAGGAGAACGCATGGATAGCGAAAATAATCTAAGTCAAGATAATACCATAAATAATAGTGAGTCCTCTCTTGATACTAATCAGATGAATACAGGATCATCCGAGAACATGACAGTAGCCAATGAATCTAATGCCTGGGTCGACGCATCGCCAGAAAATACGACAGAGATGGTTGATGCGACTGAGGAACCAGTAGTCAAACAAGAAGATACTTTCAAATCCACAGAAAAATCTGCGGATGAACCAGAGCAAGAAGCAGCTAGTCCTAGTGTGCAGCCTATGTCATCTTTCGAGATGCCTGCAGTCCAGCAAGTAGCTGTAGAAAAGAAGAAAATGTCACTAACTCCACTTTTTGCCTTAACTACAGCCGCAGCAGTTGGCGCACTTGCCTATACTATTATTACAAGCCAAAACCAGCGTCAGCAGTTGTATCATGATCTTTCGGTCTCAAAAGAAGAAACAAAGAAGGCTCAGGAAACCGTTATTAAATTAGAGGAGGCCGCTAAGCCCGATCAGGGCATCGCAAAAGAAAATAAGACGACTGAAGAGAAGACGGTTGTGACTAATAATAAGTCGGTAGCTTATGATGTAAAATATCAACAATTGCTTGATACGATGGGTAAAGACAAGTGGATTAGTCACGGGCAGATTTTCACTAATAAAGCAGGGACCTATGCTTTTGCTTCATTACAAGTTGGTGGTTTTAACAAAGAAAAAGATAGTCTTGGTAATGAAAACTTGGTAGTTGCTGGCGGAGGTGGGGTTGAGGAATACTACCGAGAATTGCCAAACGGTGAATGGAAGTTTGCCTTCGGAGGCCACATGCCTATGAAATGTTCCGATTATTCTGCTGAAATTCGTAGAATCTATCATGATGTAGAGAGGCCAGATGGACAGAATAATTACAGCTGCAGGACGGGCAATACTGGAAGCGATTACGAACATCTTTAGAAATAAAAAAATATAGCTTCTAAGAAGCTATATTTTTTTATGGTATTTTGACGAAGTTGATAGATCTGGTGTGCTGTTTTTTGAACCACCAAGATCTATCGTTATAATCTATCTATACGTTGGCTAGTTGATCAAAATCTTCAAGGCTCTTAATCATTACTTCGCGAGGCTTATTACCATTAGCAGGGCCAATCACGCCAATTTCTTCAAGCCAAATCGCTAGGCCAGAGACAAAGCCATGACCTTTACCAAGATAGGTCTGCAGCATGGCGGTAGAAAATTTACCTTTTGTGAGAGTAATTTCAATAGCCTTACGAACGACAGGATCATTTGGATCATATTTACGGCCAAGATCACCAAAGCCGCCACCATCAGTCGGGCCAATTCCTTTGATTTGAACAGCTTGAGAAATAACTTCATTATTATATTCAGGAGCACGCTGTTCGCGAAGGAAGTTTGTCAGTTTTTCAACATCACTATCAGAGGCATAGGCACCCTGAATACGGCGAGGTTTACCCATCATTTCGGTAGTAAGCATCAGCATGTCACCTTTACCGAGAAGTTTTTCAGCACCACCCATATCAAGCATGATGCGAGAGTCGGTATTATTATTGACGGCGAAGGCAATACGACCCGGGACGTTGGCCTTAATCAGACCGGTAATAACCTTAACTTCAGGACGCTGAGTAGCAAGTACAAGGTGAATGCCAGAGGCACGACCTTTTTGTGCAATACGAACGATTAATTGCTCAAGATCTTTCCCTGCCTGCATCATGAGATCCGCCATCTCATCAATCACGACTACAATGTATGGCATCTTGCCGCCATCATGTTGTTGCTCGTTATTATCCTGATCGGCAACCGTGGCAGTCTTCTTTTGCAACTTCTCGTTATAATCTTCAATTTTCTTGACTTTTTCTTCAGCCATTAAAGTATAGCGACGCTCCATTTCATTAACAGCCCACTTCATGGCTGAAAGAGATTTTTCAGTGGAGTTAATAATTGGAGTTAAGAGATGTGGAATATCATTATATTGCACCATTTCCACTTGCTTAGGGTCGACAATGATTAATTTCATATCACTAGGCGCATTACGATAGAGGAGTGATGAAATTAAAGTGTTGGTCATGACAGACTTACCAGAACCGGTGGTACCAGCGATGAGGAGGTGAGGCATTTTGGCAAGATTAGCAATAACTGGATTACCAGAAATATCCTTACCAACGGCGAAAGCCAGTGGATTGCGTTCCTTTTTCCATTCATTACTCTCAAGAATAGAACGAAGAGTAACATCGGCGGGGCGAACGTTTGGAATCTCAATACCAACAAGGCGGGTGCCAGGGATTGGAGCCTCAATACGAACCTTATCGACGGCAAGGTTTAGGGCTAGCTCCTTGTCACGAGCAGCAATTTTAGAGAGAACAACACCAGTTGGTGGTTGGATTGTATACTGTGTAACGCGTGGACCGACATTGGCGCCATCGAGCTTAACCTCAATACCAAAGTCCGAAAAAGTAGAATTAATAATGAAAGCATTTTGCTGAATATTACCACCGTCAGGAGGGTTTTGTTTCTTAGAAAGAAGGTCAGTGCTTGGCATTTTCCAGTTTGGATCAGAGACTTCAATCAAGGCACGTTCCGGCTCAGCTTCAACTGGTTTATCCATAACTGGTTTTTTAACTTCAATTTTAGGTGTCGATTTTAATTCCTCTGGAGAGACCTCAACACCATTAGCTTTAATCTTCAATGGACCAAGTGCGCCGGCTTTAATCGCGTCATCAGCTTGAGCTCGACGAGCCACACGCGCATTCTCTGCATCTTCTTCACGACGGCTAGTTTTGAAGAGATTGGCGAGATCACGAAAGACAGCAGCTGGAGAAAGCTGCATAATAAAGATAGCGGTAATAAAGATTAGAACAAGATAGATAAAGGCCGCAACGCTTGGATTAAGAATTTGTGTAACAAGACTATTTAGCCACTGACCTAGAATACCTCCAGTTTGGGCTGAGGCAGTACCGTAGGTAGGTAAGCCAAAGAGTCCAGAAAGCCAGAAGATCATTAAAAATGAAACAATCCAGATGACGGCTGGAAGACGGTTATCCGTACTACGGAAGATCTTAACTGCTAAGTAGACGAGGATGACAGGGATTGCAAAAGTAGCATAACCAATTAACCAGAAACCAAATTTATGAAAATCATTAAGAAGCGTACCACCACTACCAAACCATGTCATCACAAGGACGATGGAGATAGCGATCATAAGAATTGCTGAGACTTGACGCCAAAAACCTCCTGGCAACTCGTGCTCGGGAGCTACATCACGTGGAGATTTACGTCGACCTTTTTTACGTTTTACCATAGACAGATTATAGCATAATAATTATAGATAGACGGTGTAAGTCTTTTCAGTTTTAAAATATTTTATTTATGGTATAGTGTGGTTATAGGAGATATCATGTACGATACGGATGGAATCGAAAATACAAATAATAACAAAACAAAACATCAAAATAACCGTGGCTTGAAAATTGTGGCTGCGGTTTTTTGTTTAGCGACAATTATCAGCTTATGTGGACTGATCTATGCAAATACTTCTTTTTCTGGAAAAGTAAATAAGCTAGAAGGAGAAGTTAAGAATACTAAAGAAGAGTTAGCAAAAGCAAACGAAACAGTATCTAAATATGAAGTAGCGACTGGAACCAAGGCGGTCGAGGCGGAGACCGAGAATGCCAAAATTAAAGAAATTGTTAAGCCGATGGCGTTTGATGCCAATATGGAAGCACTTAGAAATAAGATCGAAAGTGAAACGCATCTTATGAATGGTGAAGTGATCGAAGAGGGACTAATCGAAGAAGATAATATTATTCTTCAAATCCGAAAATTCGCAACCGATAGCAAGGCAAAATTTCTATTTGCCACTACACAAGTCTCGCACGAATTAAAAGTGAAGCCTAATAACAGTGCTAGGAGTCAATATCTTGCCTATGGAGGCCCATCTACGGCTGTCTATTATAAATCCTTACCGAATGGCGATTGGAAAAAAGCAGTTGACGGCAATGGTATTCCAGGCTGTGATACAGTACCACAAGAAGTAAAGGACGTTTTAAAATGGACAAATCAGCGACCATTTCAGTCTTTGATTTTCTGTGTTGGGGAAGGAGGCTCCGAGAATTACGGCAATTTAGGACTTTAGATAATAAAAATATAAAATTAATGGAGAATCAACATGGAACAAGATAATATAGAAATCAAATCCGAGGTAAAACATAAAACAGGCAAAGGAGTGAAAGCCGCATTAGTGGCTCTGGGTTTATTGACGATCATATCAACCAGTGGTTTAGTATACCTAATGTTCTCCTCGAATAGTCAGAAGAACCAATTAGAGAGCCAGGTGAAATCCGCAAAAGAAGAATTAGCAAAAGCTAATGAAACGGTCTCTAAGTATGAAGTAGCAACTGGAACCAAGGCGGTGGAAGAAAAAATTGAGAATACAACTGTAAAAGAGATTGTAAGGCCGATGAGAATTGATACCAAAATCGGAGAGATTGAAGAAATAGTAAAAAGAGAATATATCAAACCGACGGGCGTGAATGATGATGGATTACAAATTAAGAATAGTTGGCCAACCGTCTCTTTTAGCGCACTGTATACCACCAATGATGCAAAATATTTAGTCGCAAGAGTAGGAATCTGGCAAATGTTTGAAGTAGCTAAAAGTAATAGAGAAGGTGATACTCGAGTTGAGAGCGGATGGGGAGGTTCTACCGCCATCTTCTATCGACCAATTCCAAGTGGTGAATGGAAGAAAGCTTACGAAGGAAACGGAATTCCTGATTGCAACTCTTTTTCTGAGGAAATTAAGAGTGTATTCAGAGGGCAAAAAGACCCAGAAGGTAAATCAATACTATCTTGTTGGGATCAAAGTATAACCGAAAATAATGGGATAGTTAATCTGTAATTTGGGATTAACTATCAAAGAGACCCAAATTCGGGTCTCTTTTTATGGCTAAT
>CALFGG010000071.1 GCA_937958235.1 uncultured Candidatus Saccharibacteria bacterium | reverse complement strand
CTCAGCAATGGTTAGACCAAACATCAAAAGAGCGGTAACCTGCGAAGTGAAGGCCTTGGTGCTGGCGACGGAAATTTCAGGACCAGCGTGAACATAGGTACCACCATCTACCTCGCGAGCAATTGTGGAACCAATAGCATTAACAATACCAATGGTTTTAATTCCCTGTCCCTTGATTTCACGAAGACAAGCTAAGGTATCCGCAGTTTCGCCGGATTGGGAAATGATCAGCGCAACCGAATGGTCTGGTATATAAGCATGACGATAACGATACTCTGAGGCAATGACTGGCTCGATTGTTACATCTGGCAAAAACTGCTCTAAGAGATATGCGGCAGTTTGAGCGGCATAATAGGCAGTACCACAACCGACCATGATTAAATGATGAATGGACTTGAGTTCTTTAGGGGTAAGACCAGGACCGCCAAGATGAACGAGGTGCTCTGACTGATTAATACGGCCTCTTAAAGTTTCTTTGAGACTGGTTGGCTGCTCCATAATTTCCTTGAGGAGAAAATGATCATAGCCACCTTTTTGAATAGCGGAAAGATCGGTGAGAATTTCTTCGACCTGAGCGGAAACTGGCTGCAGGTCAAGCGTCTTCACCTCAATATGATCTTTTGAAACAAGAGCGATTTCACCATCATTGAGGTAGATAGCTTTTTTGGTGTGGCCAACAAGGGCGGAGGCGTCAGAAGCAATAAGGGTTTCCTGATCGCCAACACCAATAACAAGAGGAGAACCGGAACGAGCGACCACAAGATGCTGAGGATCAAGCACACTTAAGACTGCAATACCGAAAGTACCTTTAACTAGTTTGAGAGCCTGAGTGACAGCATCTTCGAGACTAATGCTTTCTGCTTGATAAAAACTATCAATAAGAGCGGCTAGGACCTCTGTGTCAGTATCTGACTGAAATTTATGAGAGGCCAGCTGCTTTTTAAGATCTTGATAATTCTCAATAATACCGTTATGGACAAGAAAAATTGAACCAGCTTGATGAGGATGGGCGTTATTTTCAGTAGGATTACCATGCGTAGCCCAACGGGTATGACCAATGCCGAGATGATCGGAAGTACGATGGTTTTTAATTTTTTCCTCAAGATTTTTAATTTTGCCAACAGCACGAAGCAAGGTGGGTTGTTTCTCTTGATTTAAGGTAACAATACCAGCCGAGTCATAACCGCGATATTCAAGTCGCTTTAAGCCTTGAAGTAAAAACTCCTGTGCATCTTTTTCTCCGACATATCCAACAATTCCACACATAAGTGAACCTCCTTAATGAGGGTATTATAGCACTACGTTTAAAATTCTAGGAAATGTTTTTATTTTTTAAGATGAGATCTGCGAGATCAAGAGCATTTTTAATTGCTACATCCATATCCCAATAACGATAAGCGCCAAGACGGCCGCCAAGAATAATGTTTGAATAGCGTTCTTTTAGAAGTTCTAGATATTTTTGATAAAGCGCCTCCGATTCGGTATGATTAACTGGATAGTAGGCCTCTTTCCCTATCTCATAGTCAACCGGATACTCCTTACAGAGATAGCTTTTTTTGGAAGCTAGAACTTCGGGTTGGTGAATTTGATAATATTTATAATCGTGTGTCCTAGTGTATGGAATATTTTTATCTGCTTCATTGATGACGGCGCAACCAAGAGATTCGTCAGTCCATTCTATTTCAAAGCGAAGACTACGATATGGTAAAATACCAAGCTCATAATTTAGAAGTTCATCGACTGGACCGGTATAGATGGTTGTGAGTGTCTTAAGATCTGCTGGGAGGCCTTTAAAGCTTGTGCTTAGGCGAACTTCGATATTTTCTGATTGGAGCATATTTTCAACGATCTTAGTATAGCCAGCTTTTGGAATACCTTGATATTTAGCGGAAGTAAAATATCGATTATCATGATCAAAGCGGACCGGGATGCGCTTCAAGATTTCGGCACTGAGATTTTTAGCATCGGTGCCCCATTGTTTTTCAGTATAATTCTTGATGAAGGCTCGATAAAGTGGTTCACCAATTAAAGTGATTCCCTTTTCTTCAAGGTTCTGAGGCTCGTTGATTTGATATTTTTTAATGTCTTTTTTAATTTCTTCAGTAATGAAAGCCTTTGCTTCCTCGGCGGTGAAATTTTTGCCATACAAGAGGTTGATTGTATTAAGGTTAATTGGCATTGGGTAAAGATTGCCATTATGGCGAGTTAAAACAGTATGGATATAGTTGTTAAATTCGGCAAATTTAGTGATGTAATTCCAGACTTCGTCACTCTCGGTATGAAAAATATGTGAGCCGTACTGATGAATTTCAATCCCAGTTGCTTGATCTGTGTAAGAATAGGCGTTGCCAGCAAGATGGGGACGACGATCGATAATTAGAACTTTCTTCCCGGCAGCAGCGAGCCGCTCAGCAACAGTGGCGCCAAAGAAGCCCGCCCCAACGATTAGATAGTCGTAATTAATAAGATTCCTTTCTAGCTAAACAACTTGAGGTAGGCGTCAGCGACAACTTCAGGATCACCTTCTTCAATAATTTTACCTTGGTCGATGAGAATGGCACGATCACAAAACTCACGAACATTTTCCATGGAGTGAGTAACAAGAATCACGGTTTGACTTTTATCGAGAGAGGCAAAGTATTGATTACATTTTTCTTGAAAAGCAGCATCACCAACAGCGAGAATTTCGTCGAGGATAAGAATATCACCGCGAGCACGGATGGCAATGGAAAACGCTAATCGGACCTGCATACCAGATGAATAATTTTTTAATTTTTGATCCATAAAAGGTTCAAGCTCAGCAAACCGTACAATATCATCGAACATTTGGTCCATTTCAGCGTTCGAAAAACCTAACATAGCACCGTTCATATAAATGTTTTCGCGACCTGTTAGCTCTGGATTAAAACTTAAATCCATAATAAAAGCCTGGGTCTGTGTTGTCGCATCTATCAAACTCCCAAAACGTTTGATGGCTAAAAAATCCACCATTTCTATCGCCCTCATCGTCTTAATATCGCTTGATGGAAAGAGTCCTACTAGTGCATCATCATCCATTTCATCTTTATAAAATGCCATAAAATAAGCAACAGTTCCATAATACTGATTTTCTTTATCTTGTAGTATCTTTTTTAAAGACGCTTTAGCGACTTCTACTAAGCTATCGACTTCGTCAAGCATTGAAGCCACAAGGCTCATTGCCCTATCATCTAAAGTGAGTTCTTCTTCAACATCAAAGTAAAAAGGCGTGCCAATCTCCTCTGGGGAGAAAAAAATTTCTTCCCCTTTTTCGTATTCAATATTTGGATAATGCTGACTTTTTAAGTGCATCTTAACAACCTCATTTCTAACGCTACTTTTCTAATTGTGCATTTTAAATCGTTAACTGTATTGTATCATGGATAAGTTAAGTATCAAAGAATAGGAAGCTTTATCCAAAAGCAGTCCTTTAAAAACTCGCTACAGGAAGATAAAGCAATTGGGCTTGAGACAGGATAAAATTACCATCTTTAGTATATGTTATTAAAATATACTATATACTATTCTTGTAATATGGTATAAACTATTCTTGTAAAGTCATGAAATAATAAACTAGGATTTTATTTGCACAAGTCATACCATTTGTATCTACATTGCCAATGAACTTAGGAGGCGATAGAATGAAAAAAGGGCTAAAAATCTTACTAAGCTTTTTGGGCGTCATTATAACACTTTTTTATATTTACATGGGCACATGGAGAAATGGCCAAAGCCTTTCTTGGGCGTTTAAAGTCAATGATTTTTTTGGGCTAGAAATAGAGCCTGGAGTATATGATAGTAACAGTGGGCTTTATCTTTTTGATAATGATTTTATGTGGATAAAACCACTATTTGGCTTTATTAGTGTTATCACACTTGGTATTTTACTCTCTAAAGTGCTTAAGGTTACTTTAAAGGTGAACTCTCCCTTAGTACCCTACTTAGGTCTCATACCTCTCTTATACTTTCCCTTTAAAACCCTTCTATTTTTTGGCACGATACGCGCTAGAACACTCTGGCATGCTTTTTTAGGGGATTGGTTGCCAGAGTTTCTTTGGCATACGCCATTTCTTTTTCAAGCTGAAATCTCAATATATCCT
>CALFGG010000070.1 GCA_937958235.1 uncultured Candidatus Saccharibacteria bacterium | reverse complement strand
GGGGTACATGAGTTGAATGGAAAGAAGATTGAAGAGGTGATTGTGGCGCGGGAGCCAGTAGTGATTGGAGCAAGCGAAAGTCTTTCGTCTGGCACGGATATGGAATGGAATAAGCCGGTCCATGATGTTGATAAGGCTTCAGGCAGAAGCGCCGAGGAGGTATCGATGTCATATTTTGAAAGCGGAGGGATGAAAATTGCGATCCCAAAGAATATTGTGATTGCTGAGGAGAAATAGTCGGGGCTATGAATAGAAAATTTGAAGATCAAGTATTTTATGTAACCTCACGGAAGGATGAGACGGTTTTAGTGGCAGTGGGTCTAACTGCGAAAAAAGGTCTTATCGAGGGAGATAAAGTATATTTGCTGAGATGGTTTGATACGGTTTATTGGCGCGAGATGGTGGCAAGTGAGTTGCATGAACAAGATGGTTATATCTCTTTTAAGCGAATTAAAGCTGAGGGTGGGGATGTATATTATTTGATTCCAATGAGTTTGGAGATTTATAATAATCTGGTGAAAAATGAACTGTTTAATTCTAGAGAATTTAGGGATGAGGCGGAGCTTAGACGAGCCTTTTTAGCAATGGTGAAAAGTTAGGTGTGAGGGGTGGATGCGAATTTGAATTTGAGATGATCATTGCGGCTAGAATGGTTGTCTAGAAAAAAAGATAAAGTTTTATTAGTGATATAATGGGTTATTATGGAAGAAAAAGATCTTTGGGGAAAAACAGCAAGTGAAATAGACCATGAGGAAGATAAGACGCTCGAAGAGACATTGAGCGACAGTGATGATTTGCCAAGTAGTAATGAAGGGTGTATTAATGCGGCTGGTAAAACCTCTAGCCACTGTGAGCAGGAGTCGAGTGTAACGAGTGAGACGACTGCGCCACAGACGAACTGGGTGATGAATGGTGTGATTACGGTGGTAGTGATTGCCGCGTCGATATTGCTGAGATATCTAAAATTTAAGATGAGAGATAAGATTAATAAGGCGTAGGGGGTATTTTATAAAAACGTCGAAGTAATTTGACGTTTTTTGTTGATTGTATGTTCTGAACTTTTGAATAATAAACAATGATTTTTAGATAGTTACTAAAGGTTTATGCTTGCTTTTACTAAAAAATATTATAAAAAGTATTGACAAAAAAGAATGTATATGTTATTATATGACCATAAGCTTGAGAACGGCAGAACCGGACAAAAAGCTTAAGAACATTAAGACCAATTTTAGTTGATGAAGCTCTGTTGCTATATACTTCTCAAGTAAGATGAGACAACTGCGAATTAATATTAATTATCGGTTGCCTCATCTTACAGAAAAAAGAAGATAGTGGGGCGGTATCCGGCCGATTCGGAAAAATTTCAGAGCGGCAGAAAACCGCAGATTGGAGACAAAATGAAAATAGCAAATTTAACCCAGCATGAGCCAACTAGTAAACAGGTTGAGGAAGGCGTTATTAACGTTACCCATAATCTGAATTTAGCGGGTCTTCTTACCTTTTCTAGAGTTCCAAGCGAGCAAGAAATGAAGGAGAGGGCTGAAAAGCTCGCAAGTATAGCAGCAGAAGCGAAAGCCGAAGCAGCCATGATTGGCGGTGCCCCTTATTTCATGCGTCCTCTTGAAGAGGCGCTGAGGGCCAGAGGTATCAGACCTCTCTACAGTTTCTCAGAAAGGAGAAGTGTTGAAAAACACAATCCTGACGGAACTGTAGTTAAAACCAACGTGTTCGAGCACGTTGGCTGGGTCGGATAAACCAAAAAAGTAAGTTTAGTAAGTGTTTATAGACTAGGTTTTAACCTACATGCGGACAATCCGCAGAAAAACATACTTATTAGACTTACTTAAATTACAACTGAATATTGGTACTCATAGCCTGGACAAATGTCCAGGCTTTTCTTTTTATTAAAAGTGGTTTCTGTGTTATATTTGAAACAGGTAATACTTAATAAGGATAAATTAAGATGGATAAAACTTTTCCAGGAGCGGATTTTGTACGATCGTCTCAAAATGAGAAGCCTATTCAGGAATATAATGAAAAGATAGATGTGGATAAGGCTCCTCTTTCAGCTAATCCAGCATATAATCTTGGAAAAATTACTATAGAGTCAATGAATCTTGAGCCTTCGACTTTTGAGCCATCGATGGATGACGCAGAGAAGGAATCTTCGGAAGAATTGGTAAATGAAAAAATACCAGTCATGGATACGGCTGAGAGATTAGCTGTCAGACAAGAAAAGTTGAAAAAAGGCATAAAGATTGTAATCGGTGGACCTCCACATTCGGGAAAGTCAGTGTTCATTGAGGCATTAACCCAAAATCTTGATAAAGATAATACTTTTTCGTTTAGTGCAGCACCAGATGGCGAGGGGCCTTGGTTGCAGCGACATTATGACGATCCTGATGTGGTAAAATTGCGACAAAAAGGAAAATTCACTCCAGAATATGTGGCTGATCGCAAAAAGAAGATCAATGACTGGGAAGGACCACTAATGCTTATCGACGTGGGTGGTCGAACGAGCGAGGAAAATGCTCAGATGATTGAGGGGGCGACACATGCAATTATCCTTGCTGGTGATCTTTCTAAGGTTGCGGAATGGCGTGATTTCTTTGAAGAAAACAATATTGAAGTGATTGCAAAATTACATAGCCATTATCAGGGTAAAAAAGATATTCAGCGACCAGTGGAAAGCGGAGAAAACCACATAGTCAGCTCTGTACATTATCTCGAAAGGGGGGAGCCGGCTGCTGATCGTGAGACCATTAATCAGGTAGCGGGTTTGATTACTGGCATGGTTGAGGGGAATGTGGCTTATAAGCAGGCTCACGAGGGTGAAAATGCTAATCCATTTGAATTATCAATTTCAGATATATTTAAGGACTTGCCAAGTGAAACTATCGAGAGAACCATAAATACCCTCGATGGGCAACAAAAGACAATACAAAATAAGCAAATATTGCGTTCGGCGATTCCTCAAATTTATGAAAAAGCGCTTAGTTATGATGCGCAGCCGGCGTGGTTGAGCGGACCAGTTAATTCTTGGGAGGCCATTGCGTTAGCTATGGCATTTGAGGAGGCCGGTAGCACGGATGTTCGTTTGCGAAGTCCGGACGGATTTGTCTCGGTAAAGAGTTTACCTGAAGTTGAAGAGTTGGATACGAAATGGTGGATGGAACCAAGGCAGCAGGGCGAGATGGACGGTAAGCCAATTTATGTAGTGCATAATACTGCACACGTGTCTAATAATCCAATTTCTCCAGCCGATCTCGAATCAATGACGGTGCCGAAACTGCCAGAGGATGCAATTGTAGTCATTTCCACGCAAGGTCCAAACTGGTTGAAAGCATCTATCGCTGCAGGATACCGAGGTAAGGTGGCTGGGATTGCTGCTTTTCAACCTGGTGAAGGTTCAACTATAGCTTGGGCTGCAGATAAGAATAATCTTGGAAAAATCGTATAGTTTAATATAAAAAACTTTAATTTATTCTTGGATACTACGATACTAATTGTGTGTATCGTAGTATTTTTTAAGGCTTAGCAGGTATTGTACTGGGGGTGGTATCTTTTTTTGTGGAAGAACTGTAACATAGTGCTTTGCTTGATTAAAATGCAAATATATTGTATAATATATCTTGACTTAAAGTTGTTTTTAGTTGAACCTTAAAGGAGGGGTATATGATAAATATTCATAAGTTTTATAGTGAGAAAGTAAATTCGATCACACATGTGGCACCGCATCATGCGGATGAGGTATTCGCAACGGCTATGTTATCAGTATTATTCCCTGTTGAGCTTCTGAGGACGCGCGACCAGGAGATTATAAATAATACAAAAGCCATTGTTTATGATGTCGGTGGCGAATTTGATCCTATCAGAAAACGTTTCGATCATCACCAGAAGAGTTTCTCTGAAATACGTGATGATGGAGTTAGCTACTCATCGGCAGGGCTAATTTGGCGTGAGTATGGTGCATCGATTGTAAAATCGATGGCTAAAACTAGGCCAATCGATGATGTGATGACTGCAGAGGTAGTTTCCTTAGTCGACGAAGCGCTGATTCGAGGTATCGATGCGAGAGATAACGGACAAGGAGAGAAGGGTGACTCGATGTCTGTATCTTCGGCGATTTCCGCATACAATTCCCTTTGGGATGAGAATGAAGATGCTGACACGTGTTTTTTAAGGGCATGTGATCTAGCGACGGCAATTCTTGTGCGCGAAATTAAAGTGGCGATGTCGACTATTCGTGGTCGCAAGTTGGTAGCAGATAAAATTAAGACTGTCGATGGACCTATTTTGGTAATAGATCAGTTTATCGGCGGTTGGCTTGAAGAAGTTCTTAATACCGACAGTCCGAAAGCTGCAAGTTTGTTGTTCGCAGTTTTTCCTGCTACAAACGGAGACTGGAATATACAGGCAATCCCTCCATCAAAAGAAGATATGATGGGGCAAAGAAAACCATTTCCAGATGCTTGGCGTGGACTAAAAGATGAGACGCTTGCAGAAGTTTCTGGGGTGAAAACGGCTATTTTTTGCCATAAGGCTGGATTCTTTGCTGTGGCAAAAACTAAGGAAGACGCTATTAAGCTTGCAGAAAAAGCCGTAAATAGTTAATCCTTGGGCTTTATCTAGTATCTTAAACGGTCAGAATTTTCTGGCCGTTTTTTATGTGTAATGATCTTTAGTAAAAATAAATATACTCAATCTTCTTAGTGTTTTAGGCTTTGAGCTAAAATATTATAATAACAGCTATCTATACATCCGTTTACTTTTAATTTTTGAGCTTTGAGCAGTGCGGTATTGAAGCTATCAATAAAATTTTCACCTTCTTTTATGCCGATGAGTCTATGCAGTGCGCGTCTAGATGCGAGTTGAACTGCATCGCAGGTCTGTATGGCGCGATTACGTATGGTCTCGTCTTTGCCACTAGTTTCATTACGCAATCTGTTGGCTAAGCTATTTGACTGTATGAATAAGCTAGATAGAATGTTAAACTGTAGGTCAGGGTCGGGGGTATGATAAATTGAACCTTCTTCATCCAGGTGAAAATTATCAAGATATTTTTGGTGACCAACGAAGAGGGGGCTTGCGCCTAGAATAAGCCTTGGTACGCCCTTCATGCATGCCACGTAACTGTTATCTTTATAGAATTTAATGAAAGAACATCCGGCTGGAATATCTCCTCTCGAACGGTCTCCACGAGCGAATTTTTTACTTACGGCGTCAGGCAAGGTAGCGGTACATATATCTATACCAAATACGTGAGGAGGGTTGCTATCTTCGTTCTTAAGTTTACAGATAATATCGATACCATTAAGATGATCGTCGTATTCGGAGGCAAGATTTGCACGGCAACCAGGCAATGTTTCTCCGTGACCGAGCGCATAGGTAAATTCCCACTCGGCAAGTTTACCTGCTTCGTCACTGGAATCACGTTCAAATCTAAGCTTATCGCTTAATTCTTTATTAGCCTTATCTATATAGTCTTTGTTATAATAGCGCTTTCCAATAAAGTCGATTAGTCGAGGCCTGTCGGCTTCTACTGCCTTTTCGATAGCTATTATTTTTTTCTCATTTTCAGTATAGTACTCATTACTATGCGGTGGATTATTTATCTTCTCCGTCATATGCAGATTATAACACAAGAAAAAATAGGCCCCACCTAAATGTGGAGCCATGACTTAAAAAGTGATTGGTGCTAAATTGTCGAAATATTCAAGAAAAAGATTCTTAATATACTCGACGTCCCCCCTGCCCATGATGATGGGATTTAATCTGATTACAATCTCACCATACTGGAGCCTATCTAGATCAGGCTTACTAATCCCGGCTCTCAGCGACAAACGGGTTATTAAAGATTCAATGTCAATTTTCTTTATGTTGAATCTGCTGGGATTAAAGAAAAATCTCAGCTCGAAGTCACCAACCTCTCTTATAAGGAGAGGGGTTTCTTTAGGTGGTAGAGGATTATCTTTCGTATAATCATTACCCACCTTAAAGATCAAATCGTCATGCATACTATCACCTCCTCTATGGTGGACGATATTGTTATATTATAGCATGGAATATTGTTTTGTCAAGATTGAACGAAATGAGAATCAAAAATAGAAATTATAACCAAAGTTTTTATGCTATAGTTAAGATATGGAGAGTGGCAATAAATCAAAGGCAGACATTATTAAGAATAATGAGAATACTGAGACTGAAATTAATTGGGAAGACTTTAAAGAGGACGATGACATATTTGTGGCGACATTCGTAGCCCATGCTCTGCAAAAACAAAAAGTTAGAGAGAGATTTATTGACGGAAGAAAAAAATCTGTTCCAGAAATTCCTTATAAGTATAATCGAAGAAGAATTGAGCGAAATTTAGGCCATGTCGGTACTTCCATACTCGATGTTCGCGAGAAAACTACAGATAGACAGGCTATAAGACAAGAATTTAAGGATCATGGCGGGGTTAATATAGAGAACCTTGAGGATGAGAAGATTATCTCGCCTGAAAAAGTGTTTAAAAAATTTAATGGATTATTTACTTTCTTGGGCGAAAATACGAATGGTAATCCAAATCTATTAGAAGAATATAGGCAGATTGATGATAAAAAAGAAAAATTAAGGTTTATTCTAGAATCGTCTTTGGCTGATAAAGTCAGACTGTTTTATAATGAGTTAGAGTATCCAAATTATGATAATTTTTTACAACGGCTGCAGTTCCAACAAGATTTTATTAATGGAACAGCAAGGGTTTGGGATGATAAGTGGAATAGTTTGGCAGGAAAGTATGTTAAGGTTCAACGACTGCTTGATCCTGCTGAGGCTAATGTAAAGGATATATCACTCGGACTAAACCGGGCGTCATTAAAATCGGCAATGATTGGTACTCCAGAGTACGGTGCATATAAAATTGCTATGGATATAAAAAAGGATTATGACTTGAGAAAAACACCAGATTTTCCTGAGATCAACGGATACTGGTCTGGTATTACTAATACACGCATAGGTTCTTGGGAGACGATTATCGATGAGTATGGGGATATAGCTGACAAGATTGCTAAAAGAAATTCGGAATTGAATGAGGAAGAATTGGAGCATTTGACTGTTCGCAAAGTTGCTAAAATTTTCGCTGATTCGTTGGGATATAATGATCCTGGTAGAGGACCAGAGTCTCCTTATGTATCAAGATTCCACGAATCTGTAGCATGGGCGCAGTTAGGAGAAGGAGCTCAAAGACAGCTTCGAGGAATGCGGCAAAAAATCAGTTATTCTAATTTAAAGAATATAGAACGCTTTATCGGTAAATCTGGTTATTCGCAGAAGCGTAAGTCGTTTGAATCTGAAAGTGCGCGGTTAAAAGGTCGAGTGAAGCATATATTAGAACTGTCTAAAGACGATAAAGAGGCATTTTTGGTAAAAGAGAATGCGTTTGAGATAAAGAAACAAGAGGAATGGCGAGAAAAAGAAGTCGCAAGGATTAATCATAAATATAATAAGCTAATCGATAAAACTCGGAGCGAAGAACGTAAAGACGTTTTTGCGAAGCGACGGAAAGAAGAGGTTCGAAAAGTCACTATTGATACTTCGAGCCAAATTGAATATTTCGAGAATAGAACGTTAGATGGATTATTCTCTGATATTGAAAAGAGACAAGAACTACTTTCACGAAGAATTGAAAAACGGAAATCGTTAGCAGAAAAAGCGATTGATCTTCATTTTCAGCTGGAAGTTGATCAACAAAAATGGGATAATGACTCGGAGGAATATGTACGGGTCAAACCTTCTAGGTATAGTGTGTGTCTTGATTGGATTAACGATGCTCCTTTAGGGGTAATTAAACGATCGCATAAGAGAATGGTCGAAGGGGTATCCGCTGATGATATCTATGTGCTTGCTATTGGTGATATATTCCAGAAAGTATTGAACGACTCAGAGCAGGTTGACAATCTCATGTGGAGAATGTATGGCAATGACGATAATCTTGATGTATATGCAATTCGAAATATGGTACGTTTGGCTGGAAGGTTGTCTAAAAGTGGTGAAAAGTTAAGCTATTCGGAACTGGAAGCTATGTCTAAGCAAGATACTAGGTGGATAGAGGAGTCACTTGCAATGTTTCCGATGACTGATGTGAAGCGATTTCTTGATAATGAGCTAAATCTTTCCCTTGTACCAAAAATAAGTCGCGTTGCTAATCAATTTGGATATAATTTAGATACTGATCAATTGATTAATCTCGCAAGTAAGAGAATAATAAATTCTTACTACTTTAAAACAGTGGAGAGTGTATTTTCTTCTACTCTTAAAAATTTTTCATTAGAGGAAGCGATAAGCGCCATGGATGCAAACGTGGATTTGAGGGTTTTGAACAAAACTAGGTCAATTTTATCCACTGAGGGGATTACTGATTTTTCTGATATATTAGATCGAGCGACTAAGCTATGTCGGCTTTCTGATGATGAAGGTGGACACGAGAAGCTTATTTTAGATTATTGTAATGCTATTACATCTTTGGGATTAAAGAAAGCTGATATCTTACTAGCGAGGGGGGTTAATCTAGGTACATTTAATATGATATCTAGAAAATTTAGTAGTATTGTTGATGGTGATTTTGATAAAACCCTTGAGCTATCTGACAGGGTTAGTGCTATTTTAAATAAGCGAGGAGAACTAGACAAAGAAGAATCTTCCATTCGTACTTTACGTACTATTGACAATGGTAAGCAATATACAGAGATTCAAATAGCTGATTTATATAAATACGGAATTTTAGCTAATGATTATAAAGAGGTATTCATAAATTCTGATCGTGATAAAAACGATATCGTGAGAACGTATGAAAAAAATAATCTAAATTTTGACGACAAAGTCAAACTATTAAAGAATTCCATGAGAGGTAGTTTTGAGGCATGGAGGATTAGAGAAGCTATTGAGCATTTTGATGATGATGTGTTGCATAAGATTGCAGCGGAAGGTGCAGATGTTGTACGTGCTTCCAGGATTAAATATCTATTAAACAAAGAAGATAAATATGCGGAATTTAATACTATGGAAAACGTATTATATTTGGCATCAAACAATCTAGATGTTGACGTTTTTCTACGTGCTACTGAAGCTGGTTTTAGTGTAGACGAAATTAAATTATATCCATTCTTAGCTTCGGATTTATTAATTAAGGAAAGGACTAAATGATGATAATTATTGATAATATTTCCCCGAAATTAGATAAAACAATAGCAATACATACGAAGAAGAGTCTCGGTGCTACTGCTTCAGTTTGGCTGCATGAGATTGCAAGAAAACTAGAGGATTATAATCTACCAATAGAATGTTGGCAAATAGGAAAAGATGCTGTCGGAAATGAGATAAAAATTAATTGCTTAGGGAGGTTCTTATTCGGTGTCCCTGGTTATGATGGGCATCTAAGAGTGGTTATGAATGGAACGGAATTAACGATCTATTATCCTTCTGAACCAGTGGAGGTTGAAGGGTTGTTGAAAAGAATAAAATATGAGGTAGAAAACGGAGGCAGTCATGAATAATAGTCCTGAACGATCTAAGGTGGAGACTGAGAAACAAGAACCAACAACGGCAGAAATTCAGAACAGGATGACTCGAACCAATAATTTGCTAACAAGGCTGCGTGCTTTTCCTTCTGATTGGGTGAGTAAAGCTGGCGAATCAAAGCAAGATGTTGAAAAACGACTTGAAGACGCTTTATCTAATATGAGCGTCATGCAGGAAACCCTAAGTGTATCTACTATGCCTGCGGAAACGAATTGGGACACGTTAAGAAATATGTCGATGATCGACAAAAGAGAACAACAGTCTTCTACTGGTATTTTGCAGGAAAGAGTTGTATCAAGGGTCAATTCAAATACAGACAGGGTTAATGAATCGGATTTAGGTAATTCGAACATAGATATAACCAATGAATCAAACTTTGGCAACTCAGAGATAATAAAGGAACAACCAAGAGTAAAATTTTTTGAGGTCGACGGGACTTATATACCGATTATGCCAAAAGTATCACATGCTACGAAAGAATGGGAGGCAGTGCCTAGTAGGATGATGATGTCTGGCGGAAAGAAATTTTCAGAGGTTAAATTTGTTAAAGATGAGAATGGTCTAACTACTGTTGCAAAACCTGGCGAAAAAATGAACTTTATAGAAGGTGCCAAAAATGAAAGACTTGAGTCAATTGATACTCTTCTCTCTGGGCGACATGAACTGAAGACATTTAATTCAATTTATGAACAATTAGCAAATACTACCTCTGAGTATCGAGGACTTAATCCGGATAGTCCAGATTATGATCAACGTGCCACTGCATTAGCTGATATGATAGATTCATTTACTACCCCAGAAGGAATTGCTTCCCGAATTACCGAAAAAGAGTCTGAGAAACTTGAGGATGTAGAGGATTTTTCCGAGAGAGTGGCAGATATAATATCTACACTTCAATATTTAAGAGAAGTCGATCCTGGCCAGACGGAATTCATACCGCCAATCGATCACAGCTATAAGATGACACCGTTTATTAGAAAGAAATTTGCCGAGTTTGCGCAACTCTTAAATCGCCAAATGGGCGTAGGTAACAATGCCTATATGGATGAATTAGTTCGCAATGAACAGGCACCAGCATGGGAAAAACTCTCGGCCAAAGGCATGACGGTGGTGGTAGGTCCTAGAGGTACTGGTAAAAATAAACTGGTAGATCATTATGCCTCAATTTCTGAAAGACCTCTGTTCAGGTACGCTTGCTCACCAGACAAAGAAGAGCGGGATTTGACATATGACGTTGAATTGTCTGATGGTGAAGTAGTTAAGGTGCCGACGCGTATTTTAACTGCCATATCAACTCAGAATTCTATTCTTGAGCTAGATGAGATAAATCTATTGCGACCAAATGTGGCAAAATTCTTTAATTCCCTATTTGATGGAGACCGGGCAGTCTTTTTAAATGATCAAGTAATACATGCGGCTCCGGGTGTAATGTTTGTAGGACTAATGAATCCAGCAGACTATAATGGGGTTGAGGATTTGCCGGAAACTATCGACGACCGTTCTAATATTATGACGATGGGTTATCCGCCGCTTAAAGAACGTAATCGTAATACTGGTGAAGAAACCTTTACGTATGATGAAGCATTAATCCTTAAGAATAACATCTCGTCGCTGCAAGGCTACTCTGATGCACAATTCGTACAGATTTGGGATCGCGTCGTGAATAGTCGCGGTCAAGCCGATGTTTCGCCAGAAGTTGTGAAAATTGTACGCGACCTCAAAAATATGGTTCTAATTGCAAATCGTACAAGACAAACTGTCGAAGCATACAAAACCCGTACTGGCGATGCTCGAATGGAACGTGATATATCCTTACGTGGAATGAGTGAAGCGACAAGATATTATTCCGAGAACCATCTCTGGCAGCAAGATCTTTCACGGCTGCCGGGCTGGAAAGCACCATGGAACGCTGCGCAGTATGCTATCGCGATGACTTATCTACCACATACCGAAACCTATCGCAAAGGTCAACAAGACAAGAATGCCATTGAAGCAATCTTGGCAGAGGGGGTTCGCTAATTTATGCATGAGGGATTGCCAAAAAGTGGCAATGAACGAGTGGGTGGAAACGATCCGTTTAGTTTTGATACTCTGGAAGGTGAAAACACCGTTGAGTCTTCGATATCTTCACCTGAGCAGGATCGAAAAAGAGCCGACTTAATAAGGGAAATCAATGAGCAGATACCTTTTCTAGCCTATGGCCTATCGGAAAAGATTCAACAGAGTGGTCTCGGAGGAAAGGTTTCAATACGCGGCATAATGGGGGATAGCTGGGGGGTAGGCGTAAGCAAAAATAATCCTCGAAAAGATATACCAAATATAGTAATTTATCCAGAGAGTATCCTGTCAGAAGAACGTGCAGTAACAAATGCACAACTTCGTCATGAAGTTGGAAATCTTAACCATTCGATCGACGGCGAAAAAGCAGATCTTGCGATATGGTGTAAGAAGAATAACCAAAATTATAAACTAATCTCGCCATTAGTTGAAGCTGTGCAGGAGGCATCTGTAAACTATTTAGAGATGAGGAACTCAATCTCGGACGATCCTGCAGCTGCTTTCAGACCACTATATGAAAAAATTATCCCAGTAAAAAGTATCGCTGAAAACATAGGTTCAGATCTTGAATATAAGCAAGCCGTAGACATGACCTTATTAAAATCCTTAAATATCGCTGGACTAGTGGATTCTACGACGCTTGATATTGCCGATGGTAATCTTTCTGATGACGTAAGGGCCGCATTTTCTAATAAAACTAGCTCCGTCATTGAACAGGCTGTCAGAACGTCTTCTGGGAAGATTAGGGTGCAGCTAGTGAGAGATTATTTATGGCCAGAATTTGCTAAGCTTGTATCAGATTCGAATGTGACGAGTGAAGCTGAGACTGAAGATCAATCGAAAGTTAATTTTAATCAGAACAATAATATTGAACGGATCAACCGTAATGAACAAACGGTGCGTGCTTTTGATAATCAAAGAGTATTAGACATTATTGAAAGAAATCAAGTATTATCTCCGGAGGAGCAAAATGAACGAGCTTCTGTAAGTGATTCTCTTTTGGGTGAGATCGGGAGAAAGGTGGATGAACTATCTGATCAGTTATTCAGTCTAGATTCTGATAGTCAGAGTGAGGAAAATCAAGACAATGAAGATCGTATAGACCAAAGTGAAGAGATTCAGGAACAGCTTGAAAATCTTCAATCGCTTCTTGATGATTTGAAGAATCCTGAAAAAGCTTCCGGTGACGACTTAGAAAACTTGCAGTTTAAAATTAATGAAATTGGAATAGACGAGTCGAGTTTAGATGAAAAAGAACTGAAACTACTTGAGAATCTTCGAGAATTCTGTAAATCTACTACAGTCACTTATGTTCGCACGATGCGTTTTATCATGGAGGAATATAAAAGCTGTAACCCGAACTTTACGGACGAAATGATGGAAAAAATGATTCTTCATGGACACGATACGCCAAGTTTTACTATCTATGGCAAGGAAGCCGGAGAAAACTTTATTGAAAATACTTGCCCTGAACTAGGTTATGGGGATTTTGAATCTAATGGCATGGTACTCAATTTTAATCTTCCAGACGTGTTAGGTAGATTTTGGTATAGGGGTGGTAATGGTGCAAGGGCTCAATCAGTTCCAGATGGTGCCATAGAGTGGGGACACCTGTATCGAAATGGAATGCCGGCTATTTGGAGATCGGTTGATTCCGCGCCAAGAACAGGTATCTATTTCAATCGCCTAAACGAATTTGGCCAGCACGATTACAGGAAATATTATTATCTATATGATGTGATTGGTCTTGGTTCTAAATTCAATGAACAACAAGAAGCGGAAAATGATCTAGACGGTCAGAATGAATTACTGGAATCAGATGTGGATGGTAATGGAGAATCCAATAACGACACTGACGGACAAAGCCAGAATGGCGAAATCGGCGAGGGGCCGCAACAAGATAATCAAAATGGATCTGATAGTGGCAGCGAAATGGGCCAAATGTCTGGTAGCGACATGGAACAAATGGGTGACACTGAAAGCTTTGACGAAATGAATGGCACGGAGATGGGTAATTTGGGTGATATGCAAAAGCAGTTATCTGATATGCTTAGCGATTTAGAGTCCTTGATGAGTGAACAGAGTAGCGAGATTAATCAGGCACTGACGGATGCTTTATCCAAGGCCATTGCGGAATCCTTATCCAATGATGCAATGTCAGATAATCATTCTGAGCACATAGACTTGGCAGAATTATTTAGCCAGCTACAAGAAACTCAGGAGAAGCTAGAAAGCTCATTTTCTGATGCGAAATCCGAGCAAGGTGGCTTTAGGGAATACGAGATAGATGATCAAGATATAGAGCCAGACACGGTTGAATCAATAGATAATCTTGAGGCTATAAAAGAGCAACAACAAAGACAGTTGGAGTCAATTTATCGTGAGCAATCAGGATTATCTGGTGAGGCTTTGGGTAGATACATAGATTATCGTGAGGATACAAGGGCTTTCACAGACGATTTGGTAACTTATTTTACCGAAAAATTTAAAATGGACACCGAATACGTATACGAAAAAAATCAACGCAGAGGTAATCGTTTACAGCGTGGGTGGACTAGTAGAATACTAGGTCGTACAGCCCTTGGTGCAACTGCTATAGAACCAGAAGTTTTCGAACGTAGATCGATCCCGAAGAAACCTCAGTTCGTCTGGAGTGTAATAATCGATAATTCTGGATCTTGTAGTGGCGACATTATTGAAGAAGAAAAGAAGACAGCCGTTGCTCTGACAGAAGTAGCTAGTAGACTAAATATACCACTAGAAATAGTCACGTTTGGCGGCCCAAATGAATATACCTTCTTAAAAATATTTGATCAAGAACTGTATGGCGATCAACTATCAAGATTAGTGCAACTTGGTGCCGATCAAAGTACGCCAGATGTTGTTACATTGAACGCTGCGTGTACTAGTGTAGCGGATTACGCGGATAGCTTCAATCGACCATATAACTTTGTATATTTTATGACTGATGGTGAATCTGGGTCTGGTTCGATTCAATCGGTAATAAGTAAATTTAAACGTGACATGGTTATAACTGGAGTAGGATTAGCTGGTGCCGCTGACTCTATTTCAAGTACGTGGGGTAAGAATTCAGTTGGGGTTGAAGATGTTAGTAAACTGTCGGATACACTGATCCGTAAAATTGAAGATCAAATAGAGGAAACATTTTGATTAAGAAGGGAGTATTATGGAGGTAGTTAATGAAAAACTAGTTTTGGGGACGCAATGGGGAGAGGAGAAAACAGGCGAGGTATTTGATTACGATGAATTTGGACAATACTTAGATGATATTGAGACTCAACTTTCTCCACGACATATACTGGATGAATTGAATGAGACTATAGATTCGGTAGAGAATGAGCTAGATTCGTATGATTCAAATATAATGTCTAGTAGTAAAGAGACAAAAAGAAAAATGGCAGTTGCAGCTATTGAATCGTATAATTTGAATCTGTTAGCTAGAGATGAGGATTTTAATGTTAGAACGCTGGCTTTATGTAATAAGGCTATTTCTCCGGCGATTTTGGAGCAGACAATTGAAGATGTTGGAAATGACGACAAATTCACTTTAATGGTGATAGCCAATAATCCAAGTGCTTCAACTAGACTCCTTGGCAGAATATATGATTTGGCTGGTGATGAAAGAGAGGTTCAGACGGCAATTCTAAGAAATCCAAATTGTGATGATGTTTTGCGGTTTAAAATTAATAGCCTAAGAGAACGTGTCGGGGCTAGTATGTAAATAGTACGCACTTATACGGTGTGGTTATCACGCTACGCTACCCTAATTCCTCGAGTGCAGCACTTCGAGACCTATAGACTTCGAGTGGAGTCTTCCACTCGAGTCTCTTTCTTGGTCTATTATTTATTAAATTCGTTATCTCAACTATATCTCGTTTTGTAAGTTTCTTGAAGTCCGTTCCTTTAGGTAAGAAATCTCGAATAAGTCCATTGGCATTTTCATTCCTGCCACGTTCCCAAGAGTGGTATGGATTAGCAAAATATATGTTTGCATTCAATTCTTTTTCTGTGATTTTCCAAAGTGAAAACTCTATTCCGTTATCATAAGTTATGCTTTTAATTTTGCCAAACACTGAAGCTATGTCTAGCTTCGTTTGTTTAGCAACTTTATGTGCGTTATAGTTGTGTATTAAACTGCAGACAAAAGCCCAGATTTTCTATCCACATGCGTTAATATACGATCTGTAGTTCTCAGTCCAAAGATCGTATCACCTTCAAGATCACCATAATATTTTATATGAACGGAGTTTCCGTCCTTTTCGTCTTAAATGTTTTTCTAATTCTTCAAGATAAACTAGAGAATAAATTGCCTTATGTGAAACATATAGCAATTTATTCTCTAACTTTAATCTGCCAGAGATCTGTTCTGGAGACCAGCGTAGCTCTAGAGATGAATATCTCCGAAACGGACAGTCTATCACTAAGGCTATTATGATGGGTGGCAAAGGTTGCTGTGGTAGCACCTATGTCGAAAAGGCTTAACACCGAACCGTAAATTAGTCATATTATTCCTCTGTTCCTTTTTAGGAACCAAAAAGGGTCGCTCCTTATGGGCGACCTCTTTTTTATGCCCCTAAATCTTATTCAAAATCTCGATTGCGGTATTAAATATATCTTCGTTTCTTCGCTCTTTCGGATCAACCGCGTTACCATCTACCGGATCATCACCAATTAAAAATTCGGTAAATTTTATACCGCGATATTCCGCTAAGGCTAATAGCGCAGATAATTCCATATCAACACCAACGCAACCACGCTTTTTCATTAAAGCAACTTTTCCGGCGGTTTCGCGATATACCGCATCAGTTGTCCAAATCTTTCCATCGATAGTTGCAAAATTATTCTTTTCGAAGATATCTTTACAGATTTTAAGGGCATCTTTATCCACTCCAATTTCATCACTCTCAGGAAGATAATGATAACTCGTCCCTTCTTCGCGATAAGCACTGGTCGGTAAAATAATTGTATTTTGTGCGATATATCTATCAAGTCTTCCACACGTACCAAATGCTACTATTTTATTAATCCCGCTTGCGATCAGAAGTTCAACATCACAGACGCATCCCGCCGCACCCATGGTTGGATAGACTAAGAGAATTTTTTCGCCATTAACTTCGATATAACGATAAGTATCAAACTTACGACCAAAAACATTTGTTACCGGAAAGGTCTCTAGATCTTTGTTCGGAAGTACAAAATCTTCCCAAATTTCGTCATCAAAAATAAGTAGACATTTTGATGGTGAGCCTTTTAGCTTCAGATCACATGGGCCGAAAACTGCTTTTCTTTCTGCATCATATTTAATCATATTTATATTTATATCATAATTTCGGGTGTTTCCATTCGAGCCAGGAGATTATCCAATTATATATTTTTTTAGTCATATTCTTATAAACCTCTAATTATATAGCTACATCATATTTTCTTCTACTCTAACCCCTCAAGTGCAACACTTCGAGATCTATAGACCTTGAAGTGTTGCACTTGAGAGGTTAATTTAGGCTGTTCTTTGACAAAAATTATAAAACATGCCATAATATATTATCTAGACATTCTAAAAGGGGGTGATTTTATGTCTAAAGATATAAAGTATGTAGAGATCATTAATGCAATTCCGAGCGAGGAATTTCGTCTTAGATTTGTCAAAGGAGTCTGCAAGACTAAGCCATTTGGCTCTCTCGCTTCTTTCAAGGCGAAAAACCTTTCACAGGAAGAAAAGACTGAGTTACGCGCAATTCTTTGCGATAATGGTTTTCCATTTGAGTTCTGACCAGGAACTCGACAGGATTGCCACAGCTATATTTGATCGTATTGCTACGCTTTAATCCATACCCCCGCCCGTCGGGGGTTTTGTCTTTTCTTGTATTTTCTCCCCACGCAGACTATAATCATAAGTACTATGGATAATTCCAATAATGATCAAGTCTTTCACAGTAGCAATATCGCAAATCAGACACTAGCTGGTTCTGCAGCTGATCCTTTTACTTTGACTGATAAAGAGAAAAAACGTCAAGAAAAACAGGTAGAACTAAATGATAAGCGCATGCGAAGAGCTACAATGAGGGCCGCTAAAAAAGCTGAACGTACGGCTAAATTTGCCGCATTCCGTCAACGTCTTGGTCATTGGCGAAAAAGTAACCCCCTTGTCTTTATCTTATCTTCGGTGGGCGCTTCAATCCTCATTCTTGCCATCATCATTGGCGCCAGCTGGCTGATTGTTTCGCAGATAACTCGCGAAAAAGCCACAACTCGCACAGCCAATAACAATATTGACCCTACTGACTATATTTCCGTGAACTGTAGATGCGCCAAGGGCTCTCAAGCTTACAATGATCTTAAGGAGGATTATGATATGGCTGCGGAGCGTGAAAAGAGAATTATTGACAATTTTGACAATAAAACCGCCACTCCATTCCAAACTATTGAATTTATTAATGCGGTTATTGGTTCAGGTTATCTAGAAGATACCTATGACTCTGCTGGCAACCTGAATACCGTAAAAGCTTTTGATAATTACAATCAACGAATTCAAACTGCTAATATTACTAACGATGATCAAAAAGCTCTCCTTGAACTATACTCTCTTAGTATCTACAACACAGCCAAACAATATAATCAGACCTTAGAAAAACTTTTTAATTACATTCCTGAAAATATGTTTGACGGCACCAAATATATCTACTACAGTATTTCCTACGAAGCCTACAAGGGGCTTGGCTATACTGAAAAAGCTGATTCTATAGCTAAAATCCTAGAATCAATTCCTTACGGCTCCGGTTCTTTTTAGCCTCCCCTATCCAACTCTTTTTTCATTCTTGTCGTAGTCTTCATCTTTAAGTTTATGGTAAAACCTAAAATGCTCATGTATAATAAAACTATGCAAAAGATGCGTCATCGTTTTGGCTTCACCATCATTGAAGTCATGCTGGTTTTAACTATCTCCACTGCTCTTGCAATGGCTATTCTAAGCACTATAACCACCAATATCCATCGACAGCGTTTTTTAGACTCCTATACAGATCTCGCAAATTATCTCCGTAGTGCTTATTCAGCTACTATTAATGTGCAAAATCCTAGATTATTCACAGAAGACAGCGGTTTTTCTTGCACTTTGAACTCACTCTGGGATGAAAACGGACGCCTTACGACAAATACCGACACCGATAATTATCCTGGTCGCAGTCGCTGTGCAGTTTATGGTAAGCTTATTACTTTCGGCGAGAAAGATCCTGAAACTGGCGCCCCTAGTACAAAAGTTCATATGTACGACATTATTGGACGTGTTTATACCGGTCAAATGAATATTGAAAATTCCACCGGTGACAATGCCATTAATTCACTTAAGGCCGTTGCTGCCAATGTTGTCACTCTGAGAAGTGCTCCAGGCTCCTGTCGAGTACACTTTGCAGGACAAGAGTCCTCATATACCCCACAATGGCAAGCTAGAATTGAACAAACCGCTAATCAAGAATTATTACGTGGTGCTATCATGATCGTCAGGTCTCCAGTTTCCGGCACTGTTCATACTTATTCCTATGATCAGCCAGGTCAAACTTTTGATGTTGGTGATTTACTCGAAAAACTCAATCGTAATGCCCCTAATCAATCCTGCGAGACTGCTAGTCTTGATCAGTACCGCCCCTATGCTAGTAGCGCCCTGCTTTATGGCGCACTCGGTGAAGTTGTTTCTGGCACGTCTAATATCCTAGAGTACGAGCTTAAAGATTCCAGAATGCAAAACAAACAAGATTTTACTCTGTGTGTTTCCTCTGATGATATTCCTCTCGTCCCCAAGAGGCGTCGACCAATCCGCATTAAAGCTGATGGCAACAATTCTTCCGCAGTTCAGTTAGTTGATATCGATAGTAATGATAATCCCTGCCAATAGTGGCGTATAATGGTAATGTATATGTTAAACTCTCCTAAAAATTTAAAGGTTACCCAGATTAAGGATCGTCTCTCTAAAGACTCTCCTTTTACTTCTTCTCGACGTGGTGATACTATTATTGAGATTATTTTCTGTTTTACTATTTTTTCAATCATTACCATTGTATCGATTGGCCTCATGAATCGAAATCTTTCGCTCATTCAAGGTACTCTCGAGATTTCCATGGCCAGAAATGAAATCGAAGCCCAGGCTGAAGCAATTCGTTTTATTCACAACTCTTATCTTTCAGAGCGTGAGTTGGTCCGCGACCAGAATATTGACCCCACGAAGTGGCAGGAATATCGTGATCTCTGGCAACGGCTTACTAGCGTACAGAATGGTTTAAATAATAACCCTATTAAGATTTCTAAATACAGTGAACAGAATTGCCGTCAGTATTACGATGCAGCCAATGTTGCCGGTGAGGTTCATAATATTTTTACCGATAAGGCCTTTATTGTTAATACTAGAAAATTAGACCCCAAAAATCCCGATAGTACAATCGTTTCGGCAAGGGAACATCAGCCACTCTTTCAGGAGGCTTCCTTGTATCCTCGTCTAGTTTTTTCAAATTCTTCACAGGTCGGGGCTTCTAATGGGGCGGACAGTTCCGCCAACCTCAATGAGTCAAATTCTGGTAGTAACTTATATCTCACTCCTGCCTTCGTCACTCCTTATCGTATAGAGGGTCTTTGGGTTATTGGTACCCGTGATGTCACGGGTGTCAGCAATCCTGATGCTATAGATGATTCCGGTCTTGACCAGCAAGCTCCAGAATTCTACGATTTCCATATTCGTTCTTGTTGGTATGGCCCAAATCGCAATATTCCTTCAATCATTAGCACTATTATTCGTCTTTATAATCCGGAGTTTATTAAAAAAGATTAGTATGCGAAGAATAATTCAAAAACCTACCAGCAAAAACCACTCCAAAAAAGGCTTTACTATTATGGAGCTCTCCCTCGGCCTTGCTTTTATCTCCTCTCTTCTGGTTATGGTCTCCATTATCTCTATTCATATCTCTACGACCTACCATAAGGGGCTAGTTATTCGTGCGGTTAATTCCACCGGTCGTCTCTTAGTAGATGATCTTTCACGTACAATTGCTGCTGCACCTGCAAGGGCGCTTACTGATATCTGTCGTGCCGAGTATGCTTCAGATAAAGCGGAAATGCAAAAGTGTCTAAACGATAATGCGCGCATGTATGTTTATCAGCAAAACTACGGCACGGTTAGGTTGCGGTCGAATGGCTCCCTGTTGCAGAATGTCCCAACCAACGGTGTATTTTGTACTGGTCGTCATAGTTATCTATGGAATACTGGTTATGTTTTAAACAGTGAAGATTATGAACTTGTATCCGGAGCTGCCGCCACTTTTAATGATGGCCAGAATGCTGAAAAGAAAGATTTCAAATTGCTTAAAATTGAAGACAGCAATCGTGATCTCTGTTATCAGCACACACTAATGCACACCACCTCAACGGCTCAATATGATTTTGACCATACGAGAAATGATTTTCATCTCAAAGGTTCTATCTCTACCGAGCTCCTTGAGCAATCCGATGATCGTCTTGTGCTCTATGATTTTGTAATCTTCCCAGTCACTCAGCATTCTGTTACGCTTCACTCTTTCTATTCTGGCACTTTTATTTTAGCTACCGAACGGGGTAGTATTGATATTACTGGTGTTGGCGAATTCTGCAAGGCCCCTCCAACCGACGGCTTCTCGACCGATTTTACCTACTGTGCAATCAATAAATTTAACTTTGCGGCGAGATCGACTGGCCAAAATAGAAAGGGAGAATAATGAAACTGTTTTTCAAAAAATATCGCCTAGCTCAAGGAGTTAGCACGAAAAAAGGTGCAACGTCCATGATCGTTACCGTTTTCACTATCATTCTCTTTAGTGTTATTACCCTTGCTTTCACAAGACTTATTCTTTCTGAGGTCAACCAAACCACTAACTCTAACCTATCTAAATCTGCTTATGATTCTGCTCTTGCTGGCGTAGAAGATGCTAAGGTCGCCCTACTAAAATATCACGACTGCTTAAATAAGGGTTATACTGTAAACTCCGGGAATCCTTGCAGTAAAATTATTGCTGCCATGCAAGATGGTGTTCGCCGACAAGATTGCAGTACTATCTCTAATGTACTTGGTCGTACTATCGATGAGCAACATGGCGTCACTATTCAAGAAGTCAAAGACTCAAGTCAGGATGGTGGTTCTGCCGCCTCAAAATTACAGGCCTATACCTGCGTTACTATCCAAGAGGATCTCGCAGACTATCGTTCCACTCTCAGCTCTGATACTCGCACTCGTATCGTCCCTCTTCGTACCGATCAAATTCAAAATCTCAGATACATTAATATTAAATGGTTCTCAGACACTAACTATGTATCTCAGCAGCGCAGTGGCAGTGGTCTTAGCTGGGATCAAAATGATGGCCTTCTCCCTAGCGGGCAGCATTCGATGTCACCTCCATTAATTTCTGCTGCCTTCTTCCAATCCGACCGTAATTTTAATCTTGGAGAGTTCAATATTGCGAGTAGCGAAAATAGTACTAATCGTGCCATGCTTTTCTTAAAACCTACTAATGATCTAAAGGGTCGCAATGACTTCTCTGCTACTGAGGTCTCTGAAACCTTCGATAAGAACGGTAATCACCTATTTACCGTTAACTGCCAAGAGGGAAGCTTCTTCTGTTCCGCTACCTTTGAAGTTCCCAATACTTATCGAGGTAGTACTGACCGCAATCCTGCTACCACTTTTCTCCTCCTCACTCTCCCATATGGTGCTCCTGAAACCGACTTCTCTGTTTCTCTCTATGATTCCAAGCGACAATCAATCAACTTTACTGGCGTCCAGGCTCGCGTTGACTCCACTGGTCGTGCCAACGATCTTTATCGACGGGTCGAAAGTCGCGTTGAGCTTGTTGACACCTATTTCCCATATCCGGAATTTGCTATTCAGCTTAATGATGACAAGAATAGCAAAACCCGAAAATCTTTCTATACCACCGTCAACTGCTGGACCGCTGTTGATGGTACTATGGACCAATGTGAGAATTATAACGAAAGTTCAAGCTATAGTCGGTTCTAACTATAAAAAAGTAGCAGTCTTATACCTGCTATTTTTTATGTAAAATACCAAAAAAGAGCATTGCTGCTCTCCTATAATCTTTAATTTGGTGGCGGGGGTTGGATTTGAACCAACGACCTTTTGGTTATGAGCCAAACGAGCTACCAGGCTGCTCTACCCCGCGATAGAACAACTTAATTATAGTGACGTTTAATTAAGTTGTCAACCCCAGATCTCAAAATCTAATTATAATAATTTTCTCGCAGTTATTCTGACGGCTTCAGCTAGACTCATCCCCACATGTGGGGCAGCAGCTAAATCAACCACTGTTAATCCGTTCCGCATTGCTAAACTTATCTCTTGTATTAATATCTCTGCATTTGGCGCTATAATTGTTGCTCCAAGAATTTTCTTTTCACGATTGCAGATTATTTTTACAAATCCATCTTCTGCGCTAGGGCTCCAGGTTGCCTCTTTCTGTGTTAATCCAGATATGGCACTTGTATATTTTAAGCCTATCGCCGCACATTGCTCCTCAGTCATCCCCACGCTTGCGACTTTCGGATATGTATTGGTCATTCGTACGAACCC
>CALFGG010000069.1 GCA_937958235.1 uncultured Candidatus Saccharibacteria bacterium | reverse complement strand
GAGCTCGCAAGACCTGCTGCAGTTGGGACAAAATTCAAGCTCTCGACGCGAGCACGACGCGAGTCTCCCGTTTCAGCGCGGAACAAGTCTAAGAAGCGCGTGATTTTAGCGGTCGCCGCTTCGTCTTGTCTGGCACCATTAAGATAGAACTCGTCTTCCGTTAAGGCATCTGTGAGTTCGACTTTTGTATCGGTATAAAAGGCTTCAAGGGTTAAAGAGAGGCTACTATTCATCGGAATGAAAAGCTCTTTATTTTCTTTTCCCCAATATTTAATGAGCGCGATATTCGTATGCGCACGCGTAATTCCAATCGATGTGGTCATTAGCTCTTCTCCTTTTTGGCGAGCGACTGAATCCAGACCGCTTGCGCTCCTTTTTTCATGAATTGTTCTTGCAAATGAAGGGCGTCGTTCTCCGTAGCAACAAGGGCAATCATACAACCACCCAGGCCACCACCTGTGACTTTTGCGCCGAGTGCATGATTTTCGTGAGCGGTACTGACGAGGGTTTCAATGATATCATGAGAAACCCCTAATTTTTTAAGACGATCGTGATTAGAAGTCATCAGCTGGCCGAGCTTTAGAGGATCTTTGGTTTCAATGGCGGTCTTTGTATCTTGTACGATGGCGCCAATCGATTGCACCGCGTCTGAACCAGTTTCGTTAGTGGTAGGGTCGATGATGCGTTGTTGCAAAGTACTTACATGATGGACCGCTTGCTTCGTATTCCCGGTCACGCCTGAATCCGCAATGACGAGATACGCTGGCATATCTAGTTCAAGCGTCTGCAGTTCTTGCTCTTTTTGGAAAAAGACAGGGTGAGTGCCGCTTGTTGTCGCTGTATCGACACCGCTTGGATTGCCATGCGAAATGGTTTCCGCCCCTTGAACGATGTCCCATAAAGTGGCATCAGATAAAGGCGTATTGAAAAAATCAAAAATGGCACGCACGACTGCCACACTTACTGCAGCACTGGATCCCATGCCTCGTTCCGCTGGAATCGTTGACTCGATGGAGAGGACAAAAGCATGACTCGTGACTTCTTTTGAAGAGGCAAGTAAAA
>CALFGG010000068.1 GCA_937958235.1 uncultured Candidatus Saccharibacteria bacterium | reverse complement strand
AGATATTCAGAGCGTTGCAGTGCTTCAACCCAAAGACCGGGGATCTCATTAAAGCCATATAAAATACCCGCCATAGAACCAGTAACTGCGCCAACCGTGTCTGTGTCATCCCCAAGGTTGACTGCTGTAATTACCGCATCGCGATAGTTATCCGTGTTAAAGAGACACCAAAATGCAGCTTCTAGGGTATTCAATACATTGTCTGTAGAAATAATCGTCTGACGCGCATAACTACCAATATTTTCTTCCAAAATACGATAGTAAGACATACGAGTATCTTCTTCAAAGTCCGAATAGTCATCTAATTGGGTTTTTTGATAGGCCTCAAGAAGATTATCTCCGTCAAGGAGATGGCAGACAAAATTTACATAGATTAGACAACCCAAGATACAGAGCTCATTGGCGTGAGTGATAGCCGAAAGATCATGTACTAACTGACGTCGCTTTTTCCCAGTAATCTGATTGTAATAACAGACATAAGCGACTGGTAGAATGCGCATAAGAGAGCCATTTCCAACACTTTTTGCGTCTTTGACTCCACATTCGAGTGGACTAAGCCCATCCATGTAGTTACGGATTGCTTCTTCACAGATAGGTCCTATCCCGAAGTTTTGACCAGTAGCAGTAAAATCAGCATCATGAAACCATTTATAGAAATTGTGCATGATATCATCTAGGTCAAAGCGTTTTTGCTTGATTAGTGAATCCATTAATGCAATTTCCATTGAGGTATCATCAGACCAAGTACCAGCCGGAAGCTGATGGACTCCAAAGCCCATCATGTCGCGAATCGGACGGCTCGCTAACTGTAAGCGACTTAATGATTCGACAGGAACTCCTAAAGCATCCCCAACGGCATGCCCAATAATTCCTGCATAGATCATATCTTTTATACTTTCATGTTTTGAATGTACCATAAGTAACCCCCTTTTAATTTCTTATTCCATTACATTATAGTACAAGTATTTGGATTTAAAAAAATTAGGGCACGATGTGTCCTAATTTCTATCTAGAATTTGATGGTCTTACTTAGACTTTTTATCTGTTTTCTCAGCTTTAGAATTGAGTTCGACTAGGAAGTTCAAAGTTTTTTCGATAACCATACGGTTCTTGATATCCTGGCGAACATTATTATCCTTAAGATTATTTAATGCTTCCTTGGATTTTTTGTAGACTTCACGAAGCTCATTAATTTTAGCATCGACGATTTCGTCCTCAATATCGATTTTTTCTTCACGTGCTACCATTTGGAGAGCAAGAGAGGCCTTAACGCGAGCTTCAGCAAGTTCTTTGATCTGCTTCTTCCAGTCCTCTTCAGTTTGGCCGGTTTGAGTAAGATAGTCCTCAAAGGATAGACCCTGAGCCTTGGCATTAGCCTCGATATCTTGCTTAATAAAGCGAATCTGGTCCTCAATGAGAACTTCCGGAGCGGCAATTTTACTCTTCTTCACAAGCTCGCTAACTAGATCATCCTTAAATTTCTCATCGGATTTGACCTTATTTTGCTCTGTTAAATTATTTTCAATATCGCTCCTTAGGTCGTCCATAGTTTTGAATGGACCACATTTTTGAGCAAATTCATCATTTAGTTCAGGTAGGATAAATTCATTAACCTGCTTCAAGAGAACATTGAAGACGGTTTTCTGACCAGCAAGTTTTTCAGCGTGATAATCCTTAGGAAAAGTAAGCTCAAGATCGAAGCGATCGCCAGCATTGTGACCAACTATACCTTCCTCAAAACCTGGGATGAATTGATGAGAGCCGAGTTTAAGTTTAAAATCTTTGGCTGCGCCACCTTCAAACTTCTCACCATTTAAGCTACCTTCAAAATCAATAACAACTTCGTCATCCATTTTGGCTGCGCGTTTTACTACCTGCTTTTCTGCATAGGCACTTCTAACACGTGCCACGACATCGTCGATATCTTCTTTCTTGGCCTTAAATTCTTCGCGTTTAACCTTGAGATTCTTGTAATCACCGAGTTTAATTTCAGGCACAATTTCAGCAACTGCCTTGTATTCAAGAACTTCACCAGGGACAAATTTGACAATATCGACATTTGGAATAACGAGAGGAATATTCTTAGCCTCATCAAAGGCTTTAGGGACAGTACGCCTAACAGCAATGTCGGCAGTGGTACTGGCGAGATCGTTTGGATTAATATTTTTCTTAGCGATTTCGGCAGGAACCTTGCCTGGACGAAAACCCTGAACGCGGATTTCTTTGGACAGACGTAAGACAGCCTGCTCCTCGGCGACCTTAAGGTCATTCTGATCAAGAGTAACAGTAACCTCGACCTTGGTTTCGGATAAATTCTTTGTAGTAACTTTCATAAGATGATTATAGCATGCTGAGCTATTTTTAGATAACAGATAATAATCGATTAATTTGGCTTATAAAATTAATCCTGACGAATTAAGCCGATCTGTGCAGAAGTACGCATAAAACGTGCTAGGTTAGCCAGACTGGCGCCCTGCTTGATCTTAGGATTCAAAATATTGTTTGGATCAAAAAGTGTCTTTATTTGATGATAGAGATTGAGCGTACGAGCCGAAGTGTTTTGATTAACCATTAACGCTTGGACCTGACCTTCAGCTGAGCCACCACAGAGGCTACCGTTTGAATCGGTGACCAGCTTCCCAAATTGTTGCAAGAACCGTAGTAGTTGTTTGCGATCGTTCACCTGTGACAAATCAAAGCTGGGACGTATTGAGTAGAGATTAGTCATGAAAGAACCAAAGAGCGGCAATTCCTGATCAAAGATTTTTTCTAGCGTTTTTAAGCTGTCAACGAAGGAAAAAAATTCCACCTCTGGAATATAAGTACGGTCAACCACGATAACTCGCTCAACCACCGAACTATCATTGCGATACGCGACCAAGTTTTTATGAATTTTAGCTATGATGTTAGCGATTTCTGGTTGATCGATAATAGCGAGATCTTTCTGGCAAGAAAGTTTTTTCAGTCTTTTAAGGTTGCTTTGATTTTTAAAATAATGATCATCAAATTCTGTACAAATTAAATACTTAGCCTCACCGAGATTTAGATTTGTTTCTGGCTCGTGAGTTTGACCTAGATTAATTAGACGTTGGTCGTAAAAATCGATACGAAGAGGCTGAAGTTTTTTTAGCTCTGACATGAAGCTGGCAGCTGCTTTTAAATCCTGAAAACCAAACAGAGCCTGTTTGGTAGGTCGCGAAAGCGGGATGACCTTGATGATTAATTCGGTAATAATACCGAGGCTACCCTGAGCGCCAAAAAAGAGGGGCGCCAGGTCAAATTCATTTGGCGTGGATTGTACCTCTGTGATCATATGATAGCCAGCGCGAGCATGATTATGCGCTTTGAGTTCCTCCAGTTGCTCCTTATTTTCCTGTCGAATTATTTCTACTCCCTGATAGAGGGTCGAGACAAAATCTTTCTTAGATTTAACATATTTGAGTCCGCGAGGGGCGAGGGTTTGAGACTGGAAGAGATCGCCATTAGATAAGACAGCCTCAATACGATCAACATAGTAATAGATGCTGCCATATTTTTTTGCGATTTTATCTGTATAAAAATTTGAAACTAGGCCGCCGATAGTCTCACGCGGATCCGCCTCGATTGGCAGACGCAGACCAAAGAGCGCTAAGGCTGAATTTAATTGACCTAGTGTTACCCCAGCCTGCACTCGTACTAGGCGAGCTCGATCGTCAATTTCTTGAATCTGGTTTAGCTTTTCGGTTGAGATAACCATACCCTCGGTTAGGTCAGCTCCGCTTTGATCTAACCCAGAACCACGAACTACCACAGGTAATTGATACCCTTTTTTTGCTAATTCATTAGCAAAACGAACAAGGTATTGTATATCTTCTACCGTATGAGGAACACAAAGAAGCTTTGGTGTTATCTCTAAAATACTGGCATCCCGTGCGTAGTCAGCAAGAATCTCTGGCTTACTCGTGACCAGATCAGAAATTTTTGCATTCAGAAAATTAGTTATTTTATCCACTTCCCACCTTCTTTTGCTTTATTTTAGCATAAACAGTTCTAAAATACTATTTTTGTTAAAGGTTTTTGAGAAATTTTATTTTAAGACCACACCAGTATCACCAACCAAGTCTTTGAGTGGGTCAATAAGATCGCTGCAGGCATCAATTCTAAATGGCATACGTAGCGGTTTTTTGCCAGATTCATCTTTAAGCACTAGAATAATTTCCTGAAAACCAGGATTTTCATCACAGAGCTGACGAATTCTTGTCAGTTTCTCGGTATCTTCAGGGTTTTCAATCAGGACAAAGAGTTTTTGAGACCTTGGATCAACTGGGGGAGTAATGACTCTTGTCACTACTTCTTCTGTGGTGATTTTTTCCGGTGCTTCTTTTGCTGAATCGGTTTTATCTTTTTCGATATTATTTGAGTCGACTTCTTTTGTGGTTTGGTTACTAGACAACCTGGAGGCAATATTCTCTGGGACGGTTGCTTTTTTACGTTTAAATTCCTTTTTGGGGGCTTCCTTTGGGTCCTCCATTTTAATTCCAGTAGACTGATAATTTTCGAGTTTTTCATCTGAAACTACAGAGAAAGAATCGGCAATAATTTTTACGTCAGAGGTCACATTGCCATCTTTATCCCTAGCGTTAACTCGACCTGTAACTTTAATAATATTATCTACTACTAATTTTGATCCTTCCTGCTCATATAATGACGGAAAGACAATAAATTCAGTTTCAGCAGTCTTGCTTTCGATCTTAACGAAGGCCATTTTGGTGTTTGATTTTGTAAGGATCGTACGAATACCGGTAATAATACCACCCACAACAACTTGTTTACCATCATTTTCTGCGGTAACCATCGTGAACGGATGAGTATTTTCTTCAAAATAGAGGTCGTATTTATCCAGAGGATGAGCGGAAAGATAGAGCCCCATCAGGTCACGTTCCCAGAGTAGCTGCTCTTTATCTGAGACCTTAGTAGGGGATTCCTGAAGGGTGGGTTCAGGAATTGCACCAGCATCACCCATGAGGCCAAAAAGATCAGTCTGGCCAGAGGCACGATCTTTTTGAACTTTGCCGCCATAACTTTGAATTTCTTCTAAATTAAATAGTAGATCCGATCGATTAGCAAAACGGTCAAAAGCACCGGTTTTGATGGCAGATTCCCAAGATTTTTTATTGAATTTTGTATTATCAACACGGGAAGCGAAATCACAAACCGACTTAAAGGGACCGTTTTTATCGCGTTCAGGGATAACAATTTCCTCAATTAGGGCTTTCCCCATACTTTTAATAGCTGCAAGACCAAAGCGGATAGTTTTTTCACCACCAACAATAGCAAAATCAGCATAGGACTGATTGATGTCAGGTCCAAGTACTTTGATGCCTAATCTTTTACATTCGGCAA
>CALFGG010000067.1 GCA_937958235.1 uncultured Candidatus Saccharibacteria bacterium | reverse complement strand
CCAACCTTCGACGCCTGTTGTTTGTGTCTAATTTTGCAGAGGAATCACTAAAGTCCTCACTTAAATCATCTTCAAATTCTTCAGAAGCTTCTCTTAATTCACCATCAGTAAAATCCCAGTCTGCTGTATATTTATTATCCTCCAATTTTCGTCGACTCTCTGCTTGTACGACCAGTGGATCATCGCTCTGTGCCATTGACATGTTGCGAGCTCGAATATTTTGTTTTCTTAATCGTTCGGCCTGTAATATTCTTTGTTGTTCCAAGTGTTGTTTTGTGGTATGAGCCTCACCAATCTCAAGCCCAGCTCTGGGGCGTGCTTGTCTAATTGATTTTTTGTTTCTTGAAGGCGAAACCAAACCGTCAATATATGAATTGCTCATTTTTACCACAAAATCTCCATCTACTATATAATTATAACAAATATGGCATTAAAATTAACTAAAAAGCAAAAGCGTTTAATGGACTTTCTGCAGGATTTTCAGAATAACCATGACTACTCACCATCCTATCGTGAAATTGCTGCCGGACTTGGTCTTCGTTCAGTAGCCTCTGTTGCTGAGCATATCGATAATCTTGTGCAGCTAGGTTTTCTCAAGCGTAATCCAGGTTCCGCTCGTTCTCTTGAAATTGTAGACCTCTCATTTCCTGAAACCACCGCCCTTTTTAAACAACGTCTTGAATTTGCTTCCGATCCAGATCGCGAAGTTCTATTAGAGGCTGCTCAAATTCTTGGCCTCGATCTCGAATCGTAAAAAATAAGCAATTTAAAACAGACTGTGTGACCAGTCTTTTTTATGACAATATTAAAAATAACAGGTTAAAACCGAACAATTAGAAACCTCTATTTTTAAGAAACCGAACATATCAATAAATCATATTTTTCTAAAACCGAACACCAAATACAGTAGCTTAAAATCCTTGTGGATAAAACCCTTCCACTGTGAATAACTAAAACCGAACAGCTAAACGTTATTAAAAAATAAATTAGATAAAAACACAATGTGGACATGTGGAAAACTTCTGAAAAACTTATACTATGATAAAATGTATAAAAAGGAGGTCTATGGGGTTATTTAACTTTAGAAAAACACCAGATAATAGCTCAAACAATAAAAATAATACACAGAAGACTTCTTTATTACGCACCAAAGGATTTGAGTATCTAAATAATAAAGAAATATATCTAGATAGCGCCTGTCAGTCTCTTCGCCCACAGCCAGTAATTGATAGCTTGGTTGAATATTATCAAAAACACAACTCTTGTGGTGAACGTGTAAAATATCAATGGGGAAAGATCACTGATCAAAAAATCTCGGAAACCAGAGATCATATTTTAAGATTTCTTAAACTTAAGAAAAAAGATTATTTTGTAAGTTTTACCCTTAATACCACCTATGGTCTAAATCTTCTTCTTTCTCAATTTGATTTTAAAAAGGCGAGTATTAAGACCATTGTTACATCTGATATTGAACATAACTCTGTTTTTCTTACTACTCTTCAAGCATCACAGAACAATAAACTAGAAAGACTCGTTTTATCGCGTGAGGTAGATGGTAGTCTTCCGATTTCTGAAATTCCCGACAATTCACTCGTCGTCGTTAATGTAATGAGCAATATTGATGGTCGTCTTCTTCAAAATCTTCAAGAAGTTGTGCATTATGTTCATCAAAAACAAGGTTATATTATCCTTGATGCGGCTCAGGCTATGGCTCACCACTCTGCTGTTCTTGAACAGACTGAGGCTGACGCAATCTGCTTTTCTGCCCATAAAATATATGCACCATCCTTAGGTGTTATGATTATCCGAAAAGATTTTCTTTCCTACATTAAACCTACTTTTCTAGGTGGTGGTATGGTTGATGATGTTGATAAAAGCACCTACCTCCCCTCTTTTGAGCATCCCGATAAATTCCACACTGCTTTTGAACCGGGATTGCAAGCCTGGGGTGAGATTATTGCTCTTAATTCTGCTCTTGATTGGCTCGATCAACTTCCAGCTGCCGCCAAGGATCGTCTCTCTTCTTGTTCGGAGAAACTCTATCAATTTCTCTCCACTCATCCAAAGATTCATTGTTTAAATCAATATCCCTCAACTGTCCTCACGTTTTATTTAAAAGACGTTGACAGTCATCTCCTCGCTGAAGCTTTAAGTGACCAGGGAATTATGGTCCGCTCGGGATATTTCTGCGTACACTATTACCTTGATCATAAGCTAAAACTCCCACCCCTTTTACGTCTATCTTTAGGTTATCAAAACACCGAAGCAGAGATCGATCGTGTCATTAAAATATTAAGCAAGTTCTAATCCGTGTATTATAATTAATATCTACTGGAAGGTAATCAAAAAAGGAATTTATGGTTTGTGTTGCTGCATTTATTATTTTAAGTCTTCTCTCTATCTTTGTTGGATTTTTAAGTATCTTTAATAAACAGTTAGGACAAAAATATTGGACAGTCTTTAAAAAAGCCTGGCACTGTGTTTTTAAAAAAGTAAGATTACAAAAATGTGACACTAATTTTAAGGATGATGTAAAGAATACTCTTTTAAAACGTATAGTCCTAAAGAATCCAAAACTTCTAAAGCCAGCCAGTTTTCTAATCGAGGTCGTCTCTGTTTTAATTGTCTTTATCACCGTTTGGTCCTTTGTTATTGCAATTAAATCACTCCTTGCTCTCTGGGTTTTTGGTACTTGTAATGTTTCAGCGCCCAGTCAATGCGGTCTCGGAGCAGAATCTTGCAGTATTGATCAAGCCGAACCTACCGACCTTGCTGGCAAAATTGGCCGTAGTTTCTCTGAATGGGGTGAAATTTTTTCCGCCATTCCAGATCGTCTTAAAACTTGGGAAGCTAAAGATTATCTTACTAACTCTAGCGTTCCCCTGCTTAATCTACAAAAAGAATCAGAGCAAACTATTAAAACTAAAAATACCGAAAACCTCCTTCGCTTTTATTATAATAAAACCACACCTAATACCACTAAAGTCGCCGTCAATTTTGTCGATCCAGGCTGTGTTGTTTGTATGCAGTCTTATCGCAATCAGAAACAATCTGGTTTTCTTGATCAATACTTCACCGTCGCCACTCTTTATGCTATTCCTAAACCAGATGGCGGCTATAAATACGCCAATTCAAAACTCATTTCTGATTATTTAAACTTCCTCACTTCACTCATTAAAAAACAGCTTCAAGAAAAATATCAGGGAATCATGTCTGAAAATCAAGATAGTCAGTCTGAAAATCTGACCAGCAAATTGCAAAATCTTGACCGTAAGAAATTAGCCGAACTCGAAACACTCCTTCGTTTACCTTCAAAAATCCTCGACCGACTTTACGCGGAATCAAAGGATAATCGAAATTATATCGATTTCTTCAA
>CALFGG010000066.1 GCA_937958235.1 uncultured Candidatus Saccharibacteria bacterium | reverse complement strand
CGAATCCTCTCGCTTCCGCCAGGAAGTAAAAAAGACCCGTAAGGGTATTTTTTATTTCTTCGAAGAAGAAGCGAGGATTCGAGCCCAAGGTTCGCATGGAGCGATAGCGAAAAAAGGATACCACTAAAGTGGTACCCTTTCTGAACAATATTTTTATTCAAGCCTAATTAATTGTTTCCTCAAATATCTTTGAAATTCCCCATAGCTAAACATTGAACTTTCAATATAAGTTGAAGCTCCCTTTGGCAAAACAACACTTTGTATCCCGATTCTTCCCACTCCGAATTGTTCAACCGTCGGAATTGACTCCACTTCCCCATTTAAGTTTGTCGCAATATCAATCAAAGTCCTCACCTCCGCCATCGTAATATTCGTCTTCACGTTATTACCCAGTGAATCAATTAATCGAATTACCTTTGTTGGTTTTCCTAGCACACCAATCGAAAAAGCCTTATTTTTAATCGCATTGAAAATTCTTTGTTGGTTAATCTCACGATCAAAATTACTTCGCGATAAACCAAAATCACCACCTTCATCACAGCCCGCATTGCGTGCTCTGGCTAGCTTCAGCGCCATGCTACCATTTAATCCATAATTCATCCCCTTAGCAAGATCAAGGTGTTGACAGGTATCATGGATACCCGCATCATCATCTGCATAAACATCCACATCGATTCCACCCAGCTCATCCACCACTGTCCTCAATGCACTCCAATCTAAGGAAATATAATATTGTAGATTCAAGCCCGTAATCTCCGATATTTTCTTTGCAAAATACCTCGAAGCCTGATCTTTATTATTCTTATACTCATTTAATGCACACATATAAGTCGCATTAATTTTTCCTTGTGTACCGACTACGCAGTTCATCGTTTCCCCACCAGGTACTGTATAGTTCACCCAAAGATCTCTCGGTATACTAAAAATTTTCGACGTCTTCTTTTCCTGATCAACCGATGCCACTAAAATTGAATCTGTCAAAAGTCCCCCGTCATGCCCCTCCGCATCTTCACTGGTCCCAAAAATCAAAATATTCGTTAGATTATTTTCATCACGCGCCAGCTCCGTTCCAATCAAGATATCCATTGGATTACCCTTGAATACATTTGCAGTGTGCGATAACAGCATGTATCCAAAAATAGCAACACTAATCATCGCTACAATAATCAAACTTAAAACCACAATTACAATTTTCGTCCACAGAGGAATATGTGTTTTTTCCTTCTTGTTCTTTCGCTTCAATTTTTTGCGATCCTTCACCAACTCTTTTTCAAGTTTCAAAATCGCATTAACTTTCTTGCGTTTTTCTTCCTCAGTTTCTTCCTTAACAATAGGTTTTTCAGTGTCAGAAGTTGGCGTTTTATCTGCCGTTTCAGCTGGCGTTTCAGCTGCCGTTTCAGCTGGAGTTTCAGTTAGCGTTTCAGTTGGCATCTCAGTTGACGTTTCGATTATCTTATGCACCAAAATATCTTCCTTCACACCTTTTTCGGATACTGTAATCTTCTTCCCTGCCTGTTTTCTGACTGTTTTCTTCGAATGCTTAGTTTTTCTTTTTGACATCGACCATTCCTCCACTTTTTCTTTAACAATTTTACCACATAAACCACTAGTTTTTCTCTTGCATGCTATAATTAAAGCAATGAGTCACAAGGGTAATATTAGAAAAGATAATTCACTTTTAATTGAATTAAAAAACATCACTCGTAGCTTCGGATATGGTGAGGCAGAATCATTCGCACTTAATGATTTTAATCTGGAAGTTAAACCAGGCGAATTTATTATGATCATGGGTCCCTCCGGTTGCGGTAAGACCACCCTATTAAACATCATTGGCCTACTAGACTTCCCCACTTCCGGAAGCTATTATCTCGATTCTGAACGTACCACTGTTTTCTCTAAATCTCGTCAAGCCCATATTCGTGCCCAAAAAATTGGTTTTATTTTTCAAGACTTCAACCTTATCCCAAAAATGACCATTCTTGAGAATGTTTCCCTTCCACTTGTTTACGCTGGTGTCCCCAAAACAAAACGCCTCATCAAATCTTCCGAAATGCTTTCCTATCTAAACATGCAAAAACGCGAATATTATTACCCCTACCAACTCTCTGGCGGCCAAAAACAACGTGTCGCCATTGCACGCGCCCTTGTTTCAGCTCCTGAAATTATTCTTGCCGACGAACCAACCGGCAACCTTGATAGTCATAACGCCCATCTTGTTATGGAGGAACTTCGCCGCATTCATTCCAAAGGCAACACTATTATTATGGTCACCCACAACCCAAATCTTACTTCTTATGCTACCAGGGTTATTCATATGCTCGATGGCCGTATTGCCACCGATATTAAAACCGTCGCAGATGAAGATCTTCCTGAACGTATTAAAGTTAATTTCTTTAAAAAATCTTCAGAGCCCATCAGAGAGACTATCGACGATCTCCCTCAAGTAGAAGAAGTTTCCGAGACTCAAACCATTAAAGTTCGACCTATTCAACAAGTTGGCGCTAAAAATCATGAAGCCTTCCAATCTTCCATATTAGAATCCGACCGATTACCGATCGTTCCCCCTGACCCATCCTTAATTACAACACATACCGAAACAATATCAATCGAAAAGAATGAGCCAAAATCCCCTAACCTTTCCTACAAGTACCCGACCACCTCTGAAATCTCTATCACTAATCATGAAACTACACAACCAGCAAAAACCCCAGTCAAGACAGATTCAACATCAAAAAAGCCCGATTTCCCTGTTGTCTCGTCTACGTCAAGTGACGGTTCAATTCGCGTCGTAAAGAAAGTCACCTCTATAGAGGAGCTAGAAAAGCCTTACAAGAAATCTAAACTCAAAGCCAAGCCTGCAAAAACTAATAAAAAACAAGCGAAAGGACGCCGAAAATAATGTCATTACTTCTTCGTACTAATTTTGAGATCGCCAAAAATTCTCTCAAAAAACACAAGTTTCGCAGTTTTTTCACCTGTCTTGGTATATCAGTTGGTATAGGGAGCATTATTTTAATTCTCAGTCTTGCAGGCAGTATTTCGCAACTTATCTCCTCTCAAATAAAGGCACTTAATCAAGAACTCATTCTTGTTCGACCTGCAAACAATAAAAATGATCTTACAAATATTATTGACGAGTTAACAAGCTCAAATCATTTCAACAATTCAAATCTCACCATGGAGGACTTAACCAGAATTAAAGAGTCCAGCGATAATATCAAAAACATCGCCCCCCTCGCAGTTCTCCACGAAACCGCCATTGGTGACAACACCGTTGACTCAGCTACTATTTTGGCCAGTAATTCCGACCTTAAGGATATCCTAAACCTAGAAATCAAGTCCGGTAATTTTATCCAAGATAATAATCTAAAGTCAGCTGTTATTGGACATTCTCTTGCCCTTCAACTCTTTGGTTCCAGTGAGCCCATTGGCAAGACCTTCTCTTTCTCTGGTCACAAATTTATTATTATTGGCACTCTCCAAAAAACCGAGAACCCCATTAATTTTAATGGTGTAGATTTCGACCAATCCGTTATCGTAGATATTGAGCAAATCAAGAGCCTTAATCCCCAAATTCAACAAATCAATATCACCGTGAAAGATAATCAAAAAACCGAGTCCACTGCCCATCAAATTACTAAAGTTCTTACCGACCTCAAAGGCTCCGCCAGTAATTTCACCGTTAACTATGGTTCACATATCTCCCACCCCGCCAGCAACTTCTTCTCTCTTATCTCCATTATGCTGGGCAGCATTGCAGCAATCTCACTTTTCATTGGCGGTATCAGCGTTATGAATCTCATGCTTGTCTCCGTCACAGAACGCACTCACGAAATTGGTATTCGAAAAGCCATCGGCGCCACTAATACCCACATCTTTATGCAATTCCTCTTTGAAAGCATCATCCTCGTTCTTCTTGGCTGCATTGGTGGCTTCCTCCTAGGCTACCTCGTAGCAATTTTCTGCTCCACCTTCACCCCCTTCAAACCATTTATTAACCTCGAAATTTGTCTCGTCGCATTCTACTTTGCCTTTGTCACTGGTATTCTTTTCGGCCTCTTCCCTGCTTTTAAAGCTTCCAGACAAAAACCTATTGAATCCCTCAAATTCTCAAGTTAACCTATTATTCTCAAGCAGTTAACAAAATCTCAAACTCATACTATAATCAGTCTATGAGAATTTTGGGAATCGAGTCATCGTGCGATGAAACCGCTGTTGCTATTGTCGAAAACGGCCAAAACATTCTAAGTAATGTGGTTGTTTCACAAATTAATATTTTCGCCGCCTATGGTGGTGTCATTCCCGAAATCGCCGCCCGCTCTCACCTCGAAGCAATTCTTCCCGCCATCCATCAAGCTTTTCAAGAAGCTAATCTAAAAACTGATTCCAACCAAGATAATTGGTCTAAAATTGACGCCATCGCCGTCACCCATACTCCAGGCCTGCTGGGTTCCTTACTTGTCGGCACCCTTACCGCCCGTACTCTAGCCATTCTTAACCATAAACCATTATACGCAGTTCACCACCTCAAATCTCACATCTATGCTAACTGGCTCCAGAACCAAACCGAACCCAATTTTCCTCTCATTGCCCTGATCATTTCAGGCGGTCATACTCAAATCGTTAAAATGTCCGCACATCAACAGTTCGAAATTATTGGCACCACCCGCGATGACGCAGTTGGTGAATGTTTTGATAAAATTGCCAAAATCCTAGGTCTTCCCTATCCAGGTGGCCCTTCAATTACTAAAGCCGCCGCAACCGGAAACCCCAACGCCTATTCGTTTCCCCACCCCATGCCTGGTACTCTTGATTTTTCATTTTCCGGACTTAAGACCGCTGTTCTTCGTGAAGTTCAAAAAGTAACTAAAAAACCCATTTCTTTCCCTTCTTCACAACTAGCTACACTTCTCACTGATCAGCAACGCGCAGATTTTGCAGCCTCCTTTGAACAGACAGCTGTTGATATTCTAATCGAAAAAATTAAATTAGCCCTTAAGCAAAATCCTGAGACTGAGAGCCTCATTATTGCAGGTGGAGTCTCAGCCAATCAAAGACTGCGTCACGACCTCAACTCCTATATTGAACAACAAAATTCTAAGCTGCATAACAAAATTAACCTCTTCTTCCCTGAGCCACGATTCTCTGGCGACAATGGCGCCATGGTTGCCTCCGCAGCTTATTACGAAATAGTATCAAAAATTTCGCCAACCGATCCGTACTCTCTTAATATAATGCCTCGTTCAATTATTCAATAAACAAAACAGTTCAAAAGAATTCATTTCTTATGCAGTATAATATATTTATTATGCAAGATAGTTTTTATTCTGGTCTCAAAACTCAAGAAATTCAAATTATAAATCATACCATCCAATATCTAAATCAAGATTTCTTCTTAAACAAATGTCCTCAGCCAGCTCATCCTGATTTTTTGAAACCAGCTGTTGAACATCCCAATATTAGAAATTCCGTACGTTGCCTACTAATTAATCAAAATCAGGAAATCTGTCTACTCTATTCTCGGGCCAGGGATTACTATGCCATACCCGGTGGCGGGGTCGAACCAGGTGAATCTCTTCTTCAAACCCTGAATCGCGAAACATTAGAAGAAACCGGTTATTTGCTCAAAAATCCAAAGCCAATCGGTAATATCCACGAACAGCTCTACGATCGAGTCACTCCCCCCTTTTTCTTCTCTGCCCAGCCAGACAAGGTCCTTCACACAAATTATATGCCAGATGAAATCGAAGAAGATTATATTCTAAAATGGCTTTCCCTACCCAAGGCTCTTCAAATTTTTCAAACAGCCTGTAGTGAACAACAATTACATAATTTTCCCTCCTATAAAGGCACATTCATCAGCTACCGATTCCTCGAACTTCTTCAATATTTTATAAAAAACACGTAAAATCTATCATCGAGACCATACAACTCTAAAGTCGCACAATATTTTACTCACAACAATTCAAAAAATCTCACTTCCCAAAATACCTAATATAACGTTAAGTTAATTTCCAACTAGTGCAAAAAATGCACTAGTTTTTTTGTTAAAAACCTCTAAAAATAAACCGTCTGATCAAAAACAAAAATTTTAATCCGATCTCAAATAAAGATGCTTGCCATAATCTTTTAATTACTGCGGTTCCCCAAACTAGTGTGTATTGCATTAGTTAAGAATTACGACAATTCCCTTAACTGGTGCATAAACTGCATTAGTTAAAAAACCTCCAAAAAAGGAAAAATAGATCAAAAAAACAATCAAAAACAAAGGTTAAAAATCACACCCAAAAAATAAAAGGTTTAAAATCCACTCAAATCAAAAAGTGAACTCTTCCCTTCGTCAATTATTTCTTGTGCCTTAATTAGAAGTCGATTCAAACCTTCCGGCGAATTTGCCGAGCCAACATGAACAGTTTTCACAATTTTACTATGTTCTTTATAGCAAACCTGCACACCCGTCGCGCCAGAAGCAGTTTTAAATTTTCTAATATAAGCCACACCTACATTCTAGCACAGTTCCCCACCATTAATAAATCCACTCTATTTCCACATAGCCTAATAATTCCCCATTCCAATTCTTTTCTATCACCTATTATTAACACCCTATTGACTTAGCAACCCACAAGCAGTATTATAAACATAACAATTACTCAAACTTTTAGTTTTTTGTAATAATCTAAAAAATAAGTAATTGGTCATATCAAAATAGTGCTTTTATGAAATAAAAACTTGGCTGTGTCAAGCATAAATTTTTTATTATCATGATTAACACAAGTATTTTCACGTGCTTAACAGGGAAGCACGACATTTTTATGACTAATTTCACAAGTTTCACATTATTTTACTAAAAACGTAGATACAATTTATTAAAAGTAGTCACCAAATATCATAAATACCCCAAAATCAGGAATTTTTTCCAAAAAACAATCGAAGATATAAACGAAAATTAAAGACATAAATACTAAAAAATAAGAATAAAACAGGAAAATATACAAAAAAATAGGCATAAAGCCTATTTTTTATTCAAATCCCCAGTTTAAATGATAGAAAGTTGCTGTTTTAGTCGCTCAATCTGCTCCTCCTTCTCCTCAATACTATTTCTAGTCTCTCTAACTAATTGAGCTGGAGCCTTCTCCACATATCTCGGATTCATCATTCTAGCATTCAAAGCATCTAATTCACGGCCTATAGCTAAAATCTTCGCCTCTAACTCATCTTTAAAATCTACCACTACTTTCTCTGGTACATCAAGATAAAGCTCATGATTTACTGTTGCCAGCCTCAAACCGCGTGGGGAACCATTAGTCGAAGCAATTGACGGCACATGCGACAGGAATTTCACTAACAACAAGTTGTCATTTACTAAGATATCCTCACCGACGAGTAGTCCAAACTTTTTACCTTTATTGAACTTCGAAAGCGCCGTTTCTGTACCACGAATTTCAGAAATCACCTCTATTAATCGTTCAAAGTTTTCCGCCGAAATCTCATCATAACTCATCACTGATGGCCACATTGCATCAATAATCATTCCATCCGTCCAAGACAAATTCTGCCAAATCGCCTCTGTTACAAATGGCGCAAACGGATGCAACATGGTTAAAATTGACTCTAAACTAACTTTTAGCAGGGAAATATTCTTATAAATTTTCTGGCTTTCGAGGAACCAATCCGCATATTTATCCCAGATCAGTTCATAAATCGCTTCCACTGCCTCCGAAAAACGATATCCCGCCATACACTGCTCAAGTACACCCCTAGCCCTGTTAATCTCACGGCAAATCCAATCCTCCCCCATATTATTTGTCGTATATTGATAAACCTCTGGATTAATCGAATCACTCCCAGTTTGGTGTACTGCCGATTCTCTATCAGCTCCCAGTACTACCGAGACGTCCGTCTCAGAATATCCCTTCTCCTCCTCTTCTGCATCCACAATCCCCTGAACAAACCGAGAAATATTCCACAATTTATTACACAAATTACGTCCCGAAACAACAGAATTTTCCGAAAACGCCTGATTTAACCCAGCCGAACGTCCACGCAAAATACCCAATCTAAAGGCGTCGGAACCATACTGCATAATCATTTCCATTGGATTGATTACATTACCCTTAGACTTCGACATCTTCTTGCCATGTGCATCAAGCACTAAACCGTGTAGGTAAACTTCTTTAAACGGAACTTCGCCAGTCACATAAATCCCAACCATAATCATTCGAGCCACCCAAGCAAACAAAATATCCGCACCGGTTTCCATCGTGTTAAGTGGATAAAACTCACTCCCCACCCCTTCTTCCCAGTTTGTACAAACAATTGGCCAGTGTGAAGAAGAGAACCAAGTATCAAAGGTATCCTCATCGCGCTGATATTTTACGCCCCCAATCTCAATCTCTGACAACTGAGTACGTATATCAAATCGCCATTCCGAACCCTCATCATTTGCATCAACCTTTCTAAACATTGGGATCGCAATACCCCAAGGAATTTGCCTTGAAATGTTCCAGTCCTTCAGACCCTCAAGATAATTGATCAAAACTTTTAATTTATTTTCTGGATAAAATTTAATCTCATTATTATTTAAATGCTGGATGGCCATCTTAGCCAACTTTGAAGTATCCACAAACCACTGCTCTTTCAACATTGGTTCAATCACGGTTCCACATTTATAACAATGCGCCACTGAATGCTGAATCTTCTTTTCTGAGACTAAAAGCCCCGCCGCAGAAAGATCTTTTAATACTTTCTTGCGACATTCAAGCACAGTTAATCCTTCATAGGACGGACCACAAACAGGTAGCATTTTTCCATCCGGACCAATCACCGAAATTCTTGGCAATTCATGCCTCTCTCCAACCTCAAAGTCATTTACATCATGTGCCGGCGTAATTTTAACAGCTCCAGTCCCATACTCCATATCTGCATGTTTATCCGCAATTACTGGAATTTCTCGCTTCGTCAATGGTAGGGAAACAAACTGCCCCAAAATATCAGCATAACGTTCATCTGCTGGGTTAACTGCCACAGCCACATCTCCAAACAATGTCTCTGGACGTGTTGTAGAAACTACAACAAACCCATCACCATTAGCGATCGGATACTTAATTTCGTAAAGTTTACCTTCTTCGTCCTTATATTCCACCTCAATATCAGCAAAAGCCGTCTGGTGTTTTGTACAATAATTAACCAGCTTTTCACCTCTATAAACTAATCCATCTTGCCACATTTTCTCGAATGTTCGATAAGTTTGTCGCACCACATTTTCATCTAGAGTAAAGGTTAGATCCTTCCAAGAACATGAGGCACCCAGAGCCCGCAGCTGAAGCTCCATCGCTCCACGTTTTTCCTGCACAAAATCCCAGACTCGCGCATATAGCTCATCTCGAGAGTACATAAAACGAGTCTTACCATGTTTTTCCAATTCGCGTTCATAGACTACCCAGGTCTCACACCCTGCATGATCCGCTCCAGGCACATACCAAGTACGACGACCTCTTAATCGATAATACCTCGCTAAAGCATCTTCCGTCGCTACCGTAAGGCCATGGCCAATATGTAAATTACCGTTTGCGTTAGGTGGTGGCATCACGATTGAATATCTTTTGGATTCACGTCCACTTCTTCCACCCCTATCCGCTTTAGCCGGCAAGAATTTTGAAGCCGCTTCCCAGCCTGCATAAATATCTGTTTCAAAATCTGCTGGATTATATGATGGCGAAAATTTCATTATTCCACTCCTTCCGTTAATTTCTTTTGCATTTCCTTCATCTCTTCCTCTGTCATCTTGACAACTTGTCCATACTGATAATTTGGGTCAAACGATACAAGGTGTACGTGGGCATGAGGAACGTCAGTACCGATCACCTTCATCAGCGTGCGTTTTCCGAGAATTTTCTCCATCCGACTCGCCAACATTTTTACAGTCTTCATTACCTCTAGATAGTCTTCCATCTGCAGTTCATATAGCTTATCCACCTCAACCTTTGGTACTACCAAAGTATGTCCCGGCGTCTCCGGATGAATATCCAAAAAGGCCAACGTTTTTTCATCTTCATAAATTTTATAGCACGTAATTTCGCCCGCAATAATCTTCGAAAAAATACTCCCCATAAACTCCCTTTATTTAAATATGTAACTAAAATTACATCTTTCTCCTATTATAACAGAGAATTACCCGTCTTCTCTCTTTAAAAGAGTTACATTTTATGCTATAATATATGCAATATGTCAAATCATCGTGTTGGGTTATTCTTTTCAAATCTTTTTTCTATCATCATTTCTTTTTTGATCGCCTACCTCTCGCGTTTTGGTTGGGATCCCTCTGACGTTGCCTTCCGCCACCTCAAAGACTCCACTGTTTTCCTCTATCTTCTCCTCTCTTTTCTCATCGTCTTTACCTTTTATCGCTATAATCCCATCACCGCGAAACGCGGCATTTTAAGACATATTAAAGCCGCCTTCCTCACTAATATCTTCATGGCAATTATTTTTTCCACTATCGTCTACACCACTCATATCAGCGACAGTATCCCCCGCCTCTTCTTTGGCACCTTCTTTTCTATCAATTTCAGTATTTCTTTCTCCTGTCTATTTCTCATTCATCTAATAAAACGCCAGTATCTTGAGCATCACACCAAAAAAACTATTATTATCACCGACAATAGCTCTCTCGAAAAAGCAGTCTATGACATTCAAAAGCTGAATTCCGAAGATTGTGAGATTATAGGCATAACTTCACTCTCTGGTAAACAAGCTGATCGTTTTTATAAAGTTAAAATACTCTCTAGCAATTTAAAAACACAGCCATCAAAAGACACAGACTCTTTCTCTAAAAACCCCGCGCTTGAATCAATAAAGCTCAAAGAGCTCTCCTTTTCTACCCTCGAATATGTTAAACGACATCAAGTTGATCTTGTAATTTTTAGCGTAAACCATCTAGCTAGAAAAAAAATCGAGCACCTTATCGAAGCCTTTAGCGAAATGGGTATCGATTCTCTCATCACCATAGACAGCTTCGCTATTGAAACTCTTGAAACTAAACTTGAAGATTTTGGCACCACCAATGTCATTCGACTTTCACCACGCCTCTTCACCGATGGGGAACTACTTCTAAAACGCCTCATGGATATCGCCGGCGCCCTTGTTGGCTGTTTCATCTGTCTTATTTTTGGCCTCATCGTCGCCCCCCTCATCTTTCTTGAAGATCCCGGACCCATCATCTTTAAGCAAAAACGCGTCGGCCGCAATGGCAAATTCTTCTATATCTATAAATTCCGTTCCATGTACCAAGATGCAGAGGCCAAACTCCAAACTCTCAAAGATCAGAATGAAATGCAGGGTTTTATGTTTAAGATGAAAAATGATCCCCGTATCACAAAGATTGGTAAAATCCTCCGAAAAACCAGTATTGATGAACTTCCACAATTCTTTAATGTCCTAGAAGGCAGTATGTCGCTCATCGGCACTCGTCCTCCAACTGTTGACGAATACAATCAATATTCCGCCCACCACAAACGTCGTATCAGCATTAAACCCGGCATTACCGGTCTCTGGCAGGTCTCTGGGCGCAGTGAAATTACCGATTTTGAAGAGATTGTTCGACTTGATTGTTTTTATATCGATCACTGGAGCATCACCGGTGATATTAAAATTCTTTTAAAAACTTTTGCCGCCGTCTTCACTGGCAAGGGTAGTGAATAATTAGCTCAAAAAATAGCCCTCGCACGGACTATCGTAAAACAAAAAATAACCCTTTCGAGTCATTCTTTCTTCCTGGCGGAAGCGAGAGGATTCGAACCTCCGAGACATTGCTGCCCACACGATTTCGAGTCGTGCGCCTTCAACCACTCGGCCACGCTTCCACTTCTCATTCTATCACACCCTTCAGCTAAAGATAAATAACTCATACGTTAATACCGTCAAAATCATCGACTCGTGTCACGAAACCCCGGTAAAACTCATTATTATCTCTGTTGTGATATAATCAAGACATGAAATACGAACCACCTTTCTCACCTGGACAAGAAGTCTCTTTTAGTGATATTAGATCCATCGTCCCTCAAGCTAGTTTCGGTGGTGGTATGCTTTATTCTAACAGTCATAGATGTCTTATCCTTCTTAGTAAACACGACTCACTTTATGAAGACGTGTGGAAAGGTGACGTTCTATACTATACTGGCACTGGCAGATCTGGCGACCAAGATATAAATTACCGAGAGAACAAACTCCTCGCTAAATCACAAAAAGACAAACTGCCGGTCTATCTCTTCGAATCAAGCAACAAAGTCTATACCTATCGCGGAGAGGTTATTCTCTCTGAAAAGCCATATCAGGCAACAAAACCAGACAAAGATGGTCTGATGCGAAAGGTCTGGATTTTTCCGCTTTTACTCAAAAGCAGCGACATAGTAACAAAAGAATACATTGACGAATATATAGAAGAAAAGAAAAAGCAAGTTAAAAAACTCTCTGTAGACCAGCTAAAAAATCAAGCCGTCAAAAGCAGCTCAAAAACTAGTTCATATCGCCAAGCAATCTCCAAGCAATACACAAGAAACCAAAGCATTGCACGTTACACAAAACTTAAAGCCAACGGGATCTGTGAACTTTGCGAAAACCCGGCACCCTTCTTTGATAAAGACGGGGAGCCATATCTAGAATCTCATCATGTCGTATGGCTCGAACGTGGTGGTGCAGATAGTATTGATAATACTGTCGCCTTATGCCCAAATTGTCATAAAAAAATGCACGTCGTGGAAGACAAGAATAATTTTAATAAACTCTTTGCTATCGCCAAAAAACGTGCAAAAGAAAGTGGATATGGATCAGCCAACTAAAGTCTCTGCTGCCATCATCAAAGATGGAGATAAAATTCTCTTATGCCAAAGACCCAAAGGAAAAAGGCATGAATTACTCTGGGAATTTCCTGGAGGAAAAATTGAACCTAATGAGACAGAAGAAGATTGCATCATTAGGGAGATTCAAGAAGAACTCGATGTGACTTTAGGAAACTTAAAAAGACTCACCACAATACAAGCTGACGATGTCTCTATTACCTATTTTGAAGCAACAATCATTTCAGGGGAGCTCAAAATGATTGAACATAATGACATAAAATGGGTAAATAAAAAAGAGATTATTAATTTCAATCTTTGTCCAAACGATAAACTGATGACCGAAAAAATCTCTTTCTAGAATACATTATTTATATTAGACACCATCATTTAGGTGTTCATATTTTATTTCGATCAACAAAAAACTCCACCCAAAGGGAAGAGTTTTTCAAATAATTTCAAATGGTACACCCGACAGGATTCGAACCTACGACCTTTTGCTCCGCAAGCAAACGCTCTATCCAGCTGAGCTACGGGTGCAGATGTGGATATCATCTAAATCCAAGGACTCAGATGATACCCACCTAGAAATTAAATGAGCATCACGTTGCCGTGACATCTATATTATAGCATATTTAATTAAAAATCATAGAGGTGTGTTATAATTTATTTAATAAAAAGGAGTTTTATGGAAGAAAATAACACAAATAACGTAGCCAACCAACCTTTAAATACCGTTAATACCACCGAGCCTACGCCCTCCACACCTACTCCAGAGGCCTCACCACAAACCACAACCCAGTCCAGCACTGATGCTCTAAAACAAAAATTACAAGAGGTCTCCAAAAATCACCTTGTCAGTTTTATTATCTCCGCCCTCACAAAGCCAACCTCCACTTTTAAAGAAAAGTTATCCGGTTTTTCCAGCTTCAAAAAAGCCTGGCAGCTTCCCCTTATCACCACTGGGCTCTTTACTATTCTTTCCGTCGTCAATACCATTATTGCCAAAGTCTACACTCCAGCTCACAAATCTTTCTTTGGTAAACAAGTAGCCGCTTCTTGGAACTGGAAAAAACTCGAAAAATTTGATTGGTTCCAAACTATTTTTTCACAAATCATCGCCTATCTCGTCCCAGTTCTCGCCGTCACCGCTATTTACTACATTATTTCTCTTATCTTCAAAAAGAAAAGCAACTACTTCCGTCTGTTAACCATCGCCGCCGTTTCCAGTATTCCTGCCATCCTTACTACTTACGTTCTTATGCCCCTCGGTGCCATGATCTCACTCAATCTTGGCTTCATTCTTATGTTTGCTGGTTTCGCCTACTCTTCAACCTTAATTTATGAAGGTCTTAATCAAGACATTGACTATCAAAACGATCAACGTATCTTCGCAAATACCATCGTCATTATCACCATTTACGCTCTAGCCATCATCATTTTCACCTCCTTCCTCAAACAAAGCCTTGGAGATAGCGATTTTCCAACTCAAATCTTAAACAACCTAATGAACAACTAATTTGGTAAAATATACATAATGGACAACAATCTCGACCCAAAACCAACAATTTCAAAACTCACCGGCAGCCGTGCAGGTCGTATTAAAGTACGTCTTCTCAAGACCTACTATGGCAACATCTTAAAAGATATGCGCATTATCTGCATCACCGGCACCACCGGTAAAAGCGTCGTTGCTCATTATGTTTACCACATCCTCAAAGAGGCTAATGAAAAGGTAGCCATTCTTGCCTCTGAAGACGAGATTAAGGTAGGCACCCTCTATAAATTCTTTAGCGACGCCTGGAAAGCTGGCGCTGATTACTGCATCATCACCACCCCTGCGCACTCCCTCAAAAAAGATGTTTTCTATCAACTTCCAGTCTATCTAGCCGCCCTCACCGACTATGTCCCATCCAAACTTTCCGATCTCACTCCTGAAGAATACGCCGCAGCCGAAAATACTCTCTTCAGCCTCGGCCCCGAGTACGTCGTACTCAATCGTGATGACAATAACTTCCTTGAATTCTCAAAATTTAAGGGCAAACAAGGTACCGCCACTTATGGCTCTGATCACTATAGTGACACCAAAATTGAACGCCGCACTCTTTACCGCAAGGGAAGTGAAGCAACTCTAAACATTGAAGGCCATCGCTTCAGTGTCGCCAGTTTTCTCACCGGGGAACCAAACATTTCCTACATGGCTGCTGCTGCCACTATTGCTCATCTTATGCATCTTTCAGAAGATCAAATCATTAATGGTATCAGCAACTTCGACCCTGACCATATCACAGGATAGCCCCTTGTATCCTACTTGTTCGCAAAATTCTCCCGATAAACTATTCACAAAAAAATACAACCCCTCCGGTTGTATTTTTTGAACGTCTCTATTTCTTTGCCATTTTCTTTAAGACTTTTCGAACCACTTTTAGATCTTCAAAAGGTACCGCTCCCTCAGACCTTAAAATAGTTTTTTCATGTCCCTTACCCAGTACCAGCACAATATCATCTTTTTTCGCTAAACTGATTGCTTTTTCGATTGCCTCTTCACGGTCCAGAATAACAAACAGGTCCTTTTCACGTATTTTACCAGCTTTTTCAGCACCTCTCGCAAATTCTTCCGCGATTAATGTCCTGTCTTCATCTCTAGAGTCATCCTCCGTAATAATTACAATATCTGAATTCTTTGCGCCAATTTCACCTCTCTCTGCGCGTGTAGACTCATCACGGCGTCCCGCCCCACCAAATAGAGAAATAATCCGCGCTCTTTTACTCGGCACCACCGATTCAAAAACTTTAATAAATGCATCAGGTGTATGCGCATAATCAACAATCACCTCAAAGTCCTGCCCCTCATTCACGCGATTCATTCGACCTTCCACGCTAACAAGTGCCAAAATTCCGTCCTCAATCTGTTTTTTAGTTAAGCCCAATTTCAGCCCCACCGCCGTTGCGGCCAGGGAATTATATACAGTAAACTTTCCAGGGATATGTGTTCGGATTTTCAATTTCTCGTCTGCCTCTTTTACTTCATACTTCACTCCCTCCGCAGCCAGCTCTATTTTTTCAGCCTTTAAAATACCGCCGTTTATACCATATGTGATATATTCATCGACATCACTTGCAAAGTATGACCAACTTCCATCATCTTCATTAATCACCCCATACTTCGCTACTTTAAATAACTTTCTCTTCGCGTCCCTATAATTTTTAAATGTCTTGTGGTAGTCGAGATGTTCATGTGTCACATTAGTCATCACGGCAATTTCGATAGGCACACCATATATGCGATTCTGTGCCAATGCGTGTGAAGTAATTTCCAGTACTAAATACTCTGCTCCACTCTCCGCTATTCTTTGCATTCGCTGATTCAAGGTCTCAGTATCAACGGTAGTCATATGTTCGATCTGCTCTTCCAGCTTATCTACCCCCCAAGCCACCGTCGTCATCAAGCCCGTTTTATGCCCAGCCTCATTTAACATCTTCCAGATCATAAAGCAAGTTGAGGTCTTACCATTTGTTCCCGTCACTCCAATCACGCGCATCCGCTTCCCCGGAAACTTATACTTATGCGCCATCATCATCGCCTTTAATTTATGGTATGGAATTACTAAATTGTTATAATTTGGTATTCTATCCATTAATACAGTTTTCACACTCATTTTATACCTCTCGTTTTTCTCATTATACCATAACCACCTCTGTTAGTTTCCATTTTTACACTGTTTTTTTTATTTTCTACCCCATCTCGAAAATCGAAATCCAATACTAAATTAGCACTCTCCACTTGACAGTGCTAATTTTTCCTATACAATAGATTACAGAACATCGAAAATCGTTTAAAGATAAGGAGGAAAATGACCCTAAAACCATTACAAGATCGTGTCGTTGCTAAAAAAGAGACTCCCGCAGAAAAAACCGCTTCAGGGTTTTTTATGCCAGGTGAAGCAAAAGAAAAACCTAGTTACGCCACCGTCGAATCCATCGGTCCAGATGTTAAAAACATCAAAGTAGGTGACAAAATTATCTTCAAGGAATATACCACTACTGACATTAAAATTGATAATCAAGAATATCTAATCGTAAAAGAAGAAGACATTCTTGCAACCATCAACTAATTTAGTAAACCTATTATCTTAATATCAAGATTCAATTCGAAAGGAAATTATGGCAAAGAAAATTTTTTATGCTGACCAAGCTCGTGACAAAGTCTTAAGTGGCGCCAAACAACTTTACGACGCAGTAAAAGTTACCTTTGGTCCAAAAGGTCAAAACGTTGTCATCGAAAAATCTTATGGCAACCCCACCATCACCCATGACGGTGTTACTGTTGCAGAAGCTGTCGATTTAGGCAGCACCGAAGCCAATCTCGGCGAACAAATCGGTGCCAAACTCATCAAATCTGCCGCCCAAAAACTCAACAAAGTTGCTGGTGATGGTACCACCACAGTCACTGTCTTGACCTACAACATCTTAAACGAAGCTAATAAACTTATTGCCGCTGGCGTCAACCCAATGGAACTCAGAAAAGGTATCGAACAAGCTGGTCAAGAAATTGTTCAAAAAATTAATCAGACCGCCGAAAAGATTGCCGGCGATGACAAAAAAGTTGCTGAAGTCGCTACCATCTCAGCTGGTGATCCTGAAATTGGTAAATTAATCGCCGACGTTATCAGCAAGATTGGTAAAGACGGTATCGTCACCGTTGAAGCTGGCCAAGGCCTAGAGATGGAACAGGAAATTGTTGAGGGATTCAGTTATGACAAGGGCTACAGCTCACCATTCTTTGTCACCGATATCAATCGCCAAGAAGCTATTTTTAATAAACCCCTCATCCTTCTCACTGATAAGAAAATCTCAAGTAGCAGCGAAATTCTTCCAATCCTAGAAAAAGTAGCCCAATCTGGCCACAAAGATCTCGTAATTATCGCCGAAGAAGTCAGCGGTGAAGCTCTTTCACTTCTTGTCCTTAATAAGCTAAAAGGTGTCTTCAATTCGCTCGTTCTCAAAGCCCCAGCTTTTGGTGATCGCCGCAAGGAGATCCTCGAAGATATCGCCGTTCTTACTGATGCCATCGTTATTTCTGAGGATAAGGGCATGAAGCTTGAAGACACAGAAATCTCTGCCCTAGGTTCAGCCAAGAAAATCATTGCCACCAAAGACAGCTCTACGATTATTAGCGGAGCAGGTAAACAATCCGCCGTCTCTGATCGCATTGAACTCATTAAGTCTCAAGCCAACCTCGCTACCTCTGACTACGACCGCGAACAATACGAAAAACGTGCTGCCGCCCTCTCTGGCAAGGTTGCCGTTATTAAAGTTGGTGGTGCTACTGAAACTGAGATCGACGAAAAGAAGTATCGCGTCGATGATGCCGTTGCTGCCACCAAGGCAGCTCTCGATGAAGGTATCGTTACTGGTGGTGGCGTTACTCTCGTCAATCTCGCTGATCAACTTGAAGAGAAAGATGCTGGCGCCAAAATTGTTAAGAACGCCCTCAAGGCTCCTCTTCTTCACATTTTAGAAAACGCCGGACTCAATGCCCAAGCTCTTCTTGCCGCAGTTGAGAATGCCAAACCAGGTCAGGGAATTAACGTCATGGAACCTGAAAAAGGCCTCCAGGACCTCAAGAAAGCTGGCGTCATCGATCCTGCTCGTGTTACTCGCGAAGCTGTTCAAAATGCCATCAGTATCGCTGCTACTGCCATTACTATGGGTGCTCTGATTGTTGAGATTCCAGAAAAGGAAGACCAGAGCGCCAGCGGCGCCGGCATGGGCGGAATGTATTAAACTCATCCAATAAGGGCAAAATACACTAATCCCCCAGCAAACCATTCCATTAAATTAGAGAAGGCAAAAACCTTCTCTAATTTTTACTTTCTCTAATTTCTTACTAAAAAATAATCGCCCGTAGGCGATCATTTTAAATCTTAACTGTCTGCTTTTTCGACAAGGAAGAGCAAAGCCTCTGCGCGCACTTCTTCATTTCCAATTTCTTTTACGGCCTCATATGCAGAAGTAATCATCTCTTTCGAACCAGTTGTTTCGATCATCTGCTTATAAACTTTGAATTTCTGTTCCGGCTGCATCTTAATTTTATCCATTAATGGGTATAGATCCTGCAACATTTGCTTTTTTACATTCTCAAATTGATCGCCAGCCACCTCAGTATTTACCACTGGTGCATTCACCTCTACGCTTGGCGCTGCAACCGTCTCAGGTACCACAGCTGGAGTCTCCACTACCGGCTCCGTTGTACTAGCCACCGGTTCAGGCATCACCGCAGGTGCACCCGTGATTGGTGTTGGCTCCATATTTGTCAAATCCGCCATCACACTTGAACCATTACCCGCATCAATCGGATCATTAGACAAAAAATCTGGAATTGGTGGCGCTGGTGGCACTCCCAACTGGTCCTGAATATTAATGTTAAAATCTGCATTTGAATCTGTTGCGTTCATTGCGCCCGTCATTGGTGCGCCATCATTTTGATCCATTTACCCACCTTCTTTTATTCTATATTTTTTCCAGTTTACCATAACTGTTATGTTTTTTCAATTTTCTAAACTAAACTTCCAGTACAAAAATAAGCCAGTTTTCTGGCTTATTTTGCTAGAGAGTAATTATCTTAAAATCGTAATTTCTTTACAATCTTATCGATCATGTCCAATTTGACTTCTTCCATCGGTAATCTATGACCAAAGACATTTACGATCTCTTCGCCCTTATTCTCAGGGAAATATACTGTTACAGCCGGTGCAAAGCGCTTTTTTGGCATCAAAATAATCGCAAAATGAACATCGTCCTGCAATACCCCGAAGGCCTTATATTCCTCAAAAGCGTACATTTTTTCACCTTCCGTTAGCCCTTTCTCAGACAATACATACTGAATTTTTCTTGGTGGTCGTACCGAATAAAGAATTAGAGCAATCACTGACACGATAATTAAAGCTGTAAAAGTCCACCATTCAAATCGAATTGAAATCAGCGATAAAATCACACCAATAACCACTAGGCCTAGATACCAACCCATATTTTTATCATGTGAGACATACTCCTCCGCCTCCCATTGAATCACCTCAGTATTTTTTCCCATATCACCTCAATATTCATTAGCTTTTTTAAATTATATCACAACACAATATTTCTTTAAATTCGTTCTCTAATTCTTTAAAATATGCTAAGATAGAAGGGAAGGAGAGTTACCCAAGTGGCTGAAGGGGGCGGTTTGCTAAATCGCTAGTGTGGGGA